>JBBDQU010000036.1 GCA_040905865.1 Alphaproteobacteria bacterium | reverse complement strand
TTATCGCCGATTCAGAGCCCCGATGCACCTATCCTTCGTGAGAAATTCGGACTAACCGACTATTCGCCGCCAAGCGCCCGGCCGTAATACAGCGCCATCACATGCTGGGCTTCAGCAAAGAACAGCCAGCGTTCCACGGTAATGCCTATTTGCGCCGCCAGGGCAGCGAGCACGATTGCAGCAGTTGCCGCCATCCCCGATGACAGGAGGGCAACGGCGCACAGGCAAATCGGCAGCAGGAATGTCAACGAAATCGCCAGCTTTCGCAGTTTTTCCGCGTGCTTGCGGGCGATTCGGAAGCCCATCTCGTTTAGCAGGTAATTGCCGCCGGTATGGGGCGATTCCAGAAGGCGGACGTTGTCTTCGGTACCGAGGCCGGTCGCGGACGCTATGGTCGCCGCGGGCTTCGCGTTATCGATCGAACGCCAGTAGGCCCATTTGGCCAGCAGCGCCGCGATAATGCATATTGTGGCGATGAGGGTCAGATAGCCATGGACATAGCCGAATATCCGCAACAACGCATCGAACCACAGGACGCCGGACATCAGTGCGAACAGCAGGTAGTTCACCGGCACCCAGAAATTGTGCCACCGGGGTATTGCCTTCAGGGAGGCATAGATCATCGCTGTGCAGGCGACGGTCAACACTGCGAGAATGGCCGTCAGGACGCCGCTGGCCTGCCATGCGGCAATGTCGGTGTCGAAAAAAATCCAGCCGGATGCAAAATAGACCGCCGGTATATAGGCCAGAAGCGCCATCACGCCTTCGCGCGACAACCAGGATGAGCGCCACTGACTGACGGCGAGCCATGCGCGTTCGGGGTGCCCCAGGTGGAATGTGGACGACAGCAATCCGACAGTCGCGGTGCCCAGCGCGATGCCGAGCGCAATCGCGCCAAATAAAGGGGAGGGCATTGTGCCGGAAAGGGCGGCGTATAGCCCGATGACGATCAGCAATCCGTAGCCGAGGCCGGATGCCGTCGTAAACAGAATGATGGAGCCGGCAGGATGCATGTTACCGCCCTAATCCGAAAGAAGTTTGTCGAGCCAACCCAGAAAACCGCCGGCGCTATTGGCATCCGGCAGGCTTGTGTCGGGACCGATCTGCGGTTTGCGCGGCGGCAGGTATTTGTTGGTCGGCGCGCAATCCATTTCCGGCATCAGGTCGTATCCGCCCCGCGCCGCGGTTGCCTTCGAAACGTACGAATCAGGGTCGTTAAAGTCGCCATAATGCCGTGCATTGGCCGGACAGGTGGAAACGCAGGCCGGCACCCTCGCGACTTCTTCCAGATTTTCGTTATAGATCCTGTCGATGCAGAGCGTGCATTTCTTCATGACGCCGGCATCGCCGTCAAATTCCCGCGCGCCATAGGGGCAGGCCCAGGAGCACAGCTTGCAGCCGATGCACCGCGATTCATCAACCAGCACGATACCGTCGTCTACCCGTTTGTATGATGCACCGGTCGGACAGACCGTAACGCAGGGGGCATTGTCGCAATGCAGGCATGATTTCGGAAAGTGCACGGTGCGCGCGCCGCTGTCGTTCTGAACCTCGAAACTGTGAATCCGGTTAAACCAGACACCCTGGGGGTCGCGCCCATAAGGATCGGTATCGGTTAGCGGCGCATGGTAACCGCCGGTATTCCATTCCTTGCAGTTAACTGCGCAGGCATGACAGCCGACGCAGATATCGAGGTCGATGAGGAGGCCCAGCCTTTTCGCCGGGGTTTGTGTCGGAAGACTGGTCAATGCTTTTGCTCCCGCGCCTTACGGAAGTCCGCGCCGTATCGTAAGATGCCCGGTCGTTCCGCCAGCTGTATTTTCGACCTGATCTCGGGAAACTGCGGCGCGGATTCATGTTCTTCCGCCGGATCGGCCTTTTCGATTTTTACCCGGAGGTCATACCAGGCGGCCTGTCCGGTAACCGGATCCGAATTCGTGTAGCGGTATCCGCCGGGCTGTTCCGGCAGCAGTTCGTCGATCAGGTGATTCATCAAAAACGCGGTCTTCGTTTCCGGGGCATTCGGCCCCAGGTTCCATGCGCCTTTTCGTTTTCCAATGGCGTTCCAGGTCCAGACCGTATCCGGATTGACGCCATCCATCAGCGCGGCCTGAACCCTGATTCGGCCATTGCGGCTGGACAGCCATACCCAGTCGTCTTCGCCGATTCCAAGGGCAGTTGCTCTGGTGCGGGACATGTATAGGCGGTTGTTGCCATGAATTTGCCGAAGCCAGGCGTTCTGCCCGCCCCATGAATGGTACATCGCCATCGGGCGCTGCGTGATTGCATGTAAGGGATAGTCGTCGACACCTTCCTGTTGCTCTTCAAAAGGCGCGTACCAGATAGGCAGCGGGTCGAAATACGTTTCGATGCGGACCCGGTGCACATCCGGAGGCTGGACTTCGCCATGTCCCTGCGCGGCAAGCCGGAAGGTCTGCAGTTCCTCGGCATAGAGCTGGTGAATGATAGGCTTTGTATCATTCAGGAAGCCCATTTTTACTGCGAATTCAAGATATTCCCTGTTGACGTTCTTGAAGTATTTCAGCGAGTCGGGCAGTTCATAGCGCCAGAAGGACTGATTTTCCACATAGCGGTCGAGCTGTTTGGGGTTTACCGCCCCCTGGCCCATTTTTTCGCCGTCCTCGCCGCGCCATCCGGCAAGTGCGCCGATACCGGGGCGCCGCTCGTGGTTTGTCAGGTAATCCTTGTAACCTTCCGGAAACCTGGGGGAACCGTCCGGATTGACCATCCCGGCGAGTCCGAGGCTGGCGCCGAGGTCGAGGAGGACATCCTGGAAAGACCGGACATTCCGGTCGGGTTCGACAACCGGATGGCGGATGGAATCGGCTACCCCGTCAGCGTCGCATATCGGCCGGTCCAGCAGAGATATGCAATCCCAGCGCTCCAGATAGGTCGTATCCGGCAGGATCAGGTCCGCATAGGCAACCGTTTCGGAATAGTACGCATCCGAATAGATTATGCGGGGGATTTTGTACTCGCCGGTCTTCGGATTTTTGTCCGTCAGCATGTTGATGGTTTCCGCCGTATTCATCGACGAATTCCATGCCATATTCGCCATATACATGAACAGCGTATCGATGGGGTAGGGATCGCCTTTCCAGGCATTGCTGATGACCATATGCATCAGCCCGTGCGCCGAAAGCGGCGTATCCCAGCTGAACGCCTTGTCGATCCGCTGCGGCTTGCCGTTATCATCGACCAGCAGGTCCTTCGGCGAGCGGGGGAACCCGAGATGCGGTCCCGGCAACGGCGTGTTGGGATGAATATCCGCGGCGTTCCCGGTCGGTTTCGGCAGCGCGCTCAATGGCTTGGGGTAGGGCGGCTTGTAGCGCATCCCGCCGGGGACATCGATACTGCCCAGCAGCAATTGCAGCAGATGGATCGCGCGGGTGGTGTGAAAGCCGTTGGAATGGGCGGAGATACCGCGCATCGCATGCATGCTAACGGGGCGGCCGATCATCCTGTCATGCTTGCGGCCGGTCCAATCGGTCCACGGCACGTCGATGACGACTTCCTCCTCGAACGCTGCCCGGGCGATTTCGGCGGCGATCCGCCGGATCGTTGCTGCAGGAATTCCGACCCGTTCCGCAACCGCTTCCGGCGCATATTCCGGGGCAAGATAGCGTTCGGCGATTAACTGGAAGGACGGTTTCGCGCGGCGTCCGTCCGGCAGGGTGAATTCGCCCTTCAGGGCAGGCTTGGTGGCCGCCGCGAGGGGATCCGCGGGCCCGCCGGAAACACTGTCCCAGCACTGCGCGTTGCCGCCATCGTCGCGAACGAATAACCCGTCATCCGCCCCGCCCGGGTTCTGAACCACAAGCCATGATGCGTTGGTGTAACGCGCGAGGTATTTTGCATCGACCTTGCCGGCGCGCAGCAGTTCGTACGCCAGCGCGAGCACGAACAGGCCGTCCGTTCCAGGCGTTACGCCGAGCCATTCATCGGCGATCGCGGAATAACCGGTGCGCACCGGATTGACGGAAACGAATTTGGCGCCGTTTCCCTTGAGTGTGCTGAGGCCTAACTTGATCGGGTTGCTGTCATGGTCTTCCGCGACCCCGAACATCATGAAGTAACGGGCATGCTCCCAGTCCGGTTCGCTGAACTCCCAGAAAGCGCTGCCCATCGTGTAAAGGCCGCCAGCGGCGATATTGACGGAGCAAAAGCCGCCATGGGCGGCGTAATTGGGGGTGCCGAACTGCTGCGCCCACCATCCCGTGAATGACTGGCTCTGATCACGACCGGTAAAAAAGGCGAGCTTCCGCGGATCTGTCGCGCGTGTCCGCGCCAGCCAGGATGTGGCGATGTCGAGCGCTTCGTCCCAGTCTATTTCCTTGAATTCACCGCTACCGCGAGGCCCGACCCGCCGCAGGGGATTGGTCAGCCGTGCGGGCGACTTGTACTGCATTATACCCGCCGAGCCCTTGGCGCAGAGGACGCCCTTGTTTACGGGGTGGTTCGGATTGCCATCGATATACCGGATCTCGCCATCCTTCATGTGAACCCTGATGCCGCAGCGGCAGGCGCACATGTAACAGGTGGTATATTTAATCTCGTCGGATACTTCCGGGCTTAGGTCGATGTCAGGAGCGGGCGTGTTCAATGCGGTATCCTATTGTGCGGGGCAGGCGAATTGACAGGTAAAATCGTCCGGATGGACTGCCTGATTTACCGGTAACATATTCAGTATTTGGAAATTGAGTAAAGCCGGTGTAGCCATTAATTGCCGCCACCGCACTAAAATACCGGAATCTAGCGGTATTCCGGCTTACAGCAGGCCGAGCGCCTGGAAGCTGGCATGGCTGCCCCTGCCGATTACGATATGGTCATGAAGGGCGATTCCGAGATTCTCGCAAATTTCCTTCACCTGCCGGGTCATTTCGATGTCCGCCCGTGATGGCGTCGGGTCGCCGGAGGGATGGTTATGAACCAGAATGATGGCCGAAGCGCCGAGTTCCAGGGCGCGCTTGACGACTTCACGCGGGTAAAGCGGGGTGTGGTCGACGGTACCCTGCTGTTGCACCTCGTCGGCAATCAGGACATTCTTGCGGTCCAGGAAGAGGATGCGAAGCTGTTCAATCTTCTGGTATCCCATCGCCGCCGTGCAATAGGCAAGCAACTGATCCCATGAGCCAATGACATTCCTGTTGGCAATCTGCTGGATGGATAGACGCATACCTGCTGCCCGGACGATTTTCAGGGCCGTGGCGGCAGAATCGCCGATGCCCCTGACCTGGGTCAGCGCCGCGGGGTCCGCGCTCAGCACGTCGCCAAGGCTGCCGAACTGGTCCAGGAGCGCCTTTGCGACAGGTTTGACGTCGTTTCGCGGTATGGCGAGCGCCAGCAGCAATTCCAGAATTTCATAATCCGGCATGCCGTTTCCATCGGTTGCGGTAAATCGCCGGCGAAGGCGTTCGCGATGACCGTGATAGTGGGGCTTCTGATTCGTTTCAGGCACTTTACCGGTTCGCATTGTCAGACAGGCGGGAATGGTTACGCTATACCCGACAATGCAACATTATGCAGTGGTTGCAAAGTTTTCGGGTAATTTCGCGTGCGGGGAACAATATGAGCGATGAACTGGATAAACCGCTTTCGGGGATTCGGATCCTCGATTTTTCCCGTGTCCTGGCGGGGCCCCTGGCGACACAGCAGATGTCCGACCTGGGGGCGGAAGTCATCAAGATCGAACACCCAGAACATGGCGATGACACGCGCGGCATGAAACCGCCTGAAATCGGCGGGGAATCGCATTTCTTCCTGGCCGCCAACCGGAACAAACGCAGCGTCACGGTCGATTTTACAAAACCGGAAGGCATGGCCCTGATCCACGAACTGGCCGGGGAATGCGATATCCTGATCGAAAATTACCGCAAGGGCGTCATGTCGCGGCGGGGCCTGGAATATGAGTCGATGAAGGATCGCCACCCGCATCTGATCTATTGCTCGATTTCAGCCTATGGTCGGAAAAGCCCGCTTGCCGATCTCGCCGGATTTGATCCCGTTCTTCAGGCGGAAGCCGGACTCATGTCGTTTTGCGGCGAAAAGGACGGCGATCCCTTGCGCCATCCACTGTCGATCATCGATACCTATACGTCCCTGTATGCGACGCAGGCGATCATGGGCGCCATCATGATGCGCCAGCGCACGGGACGCGGACAGTTTATCGATCTCGCCCTGTATGACGTTGCGATTGCCGTGCTTACGAATGTCGGGCTGGGATATCTGGTGTCGGGAAAAAACCCGGTTCGACGCGGCAATGAGCACCCGACATCGATACCGAACGGCCTGTTTCACAGCAAGACCGGGCCATTCTATATCGCGCTGGGAAATCCGAGACTCTGGAAAATGTTCTGCGATGGCGTTATCGACAGGCCCGAATGGGCGCTGGATCCGCCATATGCCACGCGGGAAGGCCGCCAGGAGAACAGGGCGGCGCTGTATGCGCAACTGGGCGAAATCTTTGCGACCGATATCCGGGAACGCTGGCTTGAGAAGCTGGTCGCGGCGGGGGTGCCGGGCGGCGCTGTCCGCGAAGTGTCGGAGGCGCTGGAGGCGCCGGAGACGGCGGCGCGCGGCATGGTCGTTCATGTGTCTCACCCGACCGGAGGCGATATCCGGCTGATCGCGTCACCCTTGAAGTTTTCCGAAACCCCCGTCATCGATCCTGTTGCACCACCCCTGCTGGGGCAGCACACAGACGAAGTGCTGGCGGAATTACTGGGCAAGAACGCGGCTGAAATCGATGCCCTGCGCCGGAAGAAAATCATCCGCTGATCGGGGAAGCTGCATAGGCCGGACCGGTCAGCAGCGATCTGGCGTCCGTGTTACCGCATCGCCGACACCTTGGCGGGCATGAGGATGACCGAGTTCATGTTCTGCAACAGGTGGCCGGCCTTTGCCCGGAAGCCGTGCCATTCCGTATCCTTGTCGACCCTGGCGCGGGTTTCGGTGCGCTGCTGCAGGCTGTCATAAACCCACATGTGCAGGACATTGTTCGGGGTCGGTACTTCTGTCGCCCAGAAGCCGACATTCATGGAGTATTTTTCACGAACGGGCATGATGGCCTTGAAATGGCCCAGCCATTCCGCCGCGTGGCCGGTTTTGATCTGATACTGCCGCAATTCATAGATATGACCATCGCCTTTCGGCGCCTTTACGGGGACCTGCGGGTGCAGGAACTTGACATCCTGGCGCTGGATCAGGGGCCTGACATTAGCAACGTAATCGTTGCGCCAGGACTCCAGTTTGCCCAGTTCGCCGCGGACTTTATCGCGGTGGGCAAGGTCGTCATATTCCCACATATGATAGATCTGGTTCAGTTCACCGAACTCGCTGGTCCAGTAACCGAGGTTTATGCCATGCCTGTCGCTACGGATCGGCATTCCGACTTCCTCGACAAGTTTCAGAAAATCCGGCGTCTTGCCCGGAAAACAGGTGTAGATACGAAGTTCGTGAATCATGATACGGAGTTCCTCCCGATTGGAATGCAGAATGCATGGTATGCAGCCGGCGACCTGGCTGGCTCTGGATTTCGCTGTCATACCGCAAAAAGCAGTATCGTTACATTGCATATGTGGGGCCTGTTGACCGGACGGTATATGATGGAGCGTCTTTTTGCAGCATCAGGAACCCGCCATGTCTGGCCAAATGACAAGAGATGTGATCTCGGGTGACTGAATCCCTTGGCGGCGCAGAGCCTGTAACCGTCGTTATCCTGAATTACAACTCGGGCGCCTACCTGAAGCGTTGCCTGAATTCCCTGCGCGCGCAGGATTGCGGACCGTTCGCCGTGATCGTCGGCGACAACGGTTCAACCGACGATTCTTTTGGAGCAGCGCGGCGAATGCCTTCAGAAATGCCGGATAGCGGCGGTCTCGAATTTCAGTTTGTCGACATCGGCGCCAATGTCGGCTTCGCGCGCGGCAATAACCTGCTGGTGGAGCGCGTTGCGACACCTCTTGTCGCCTTGTTGAACCCGGATACCGAACCGGCAACTGACTGGTTGCGCCAGTTGATGGACGCGGCCGATCGCCATGCCGCGGCGGGCATGTTTGGTTCGACCCAATTGATGCTGCATCGTGCCGGGATCATCGATGGGGCCGGGGATGCCTATCTCGCCTGCGGTATCCCCTGGCGGGGCGGTCACGGCCTTCCCGTCGCGGCGCTTCCGCCCGAAGGTGAGGTCTTTTCGCCCTGTGCCGCCGCCGCGCTTTTCCGGACGGACGTGTTCAGATCGGTCGGCGGATTCGACGAAAGTTATTTCTGCTATGTGGAGGATGTCGACCTGGCGTTCCGGATTCGCCTGCAGGGGGGGCGTTGTATTCAGGTCCCGAGCGCCGTGGTTTATCATGCAGGCGGCGGCAGTAGCGGTGACGGTGATTTCGCCTCCTATCACGGGACCCGGAACATGATCTGGACCTACTTCAAGAACATGCCGGGCATGTTGTTCTGGCTGTTATTGCCGTTTCATTGCGGCGCATTCGTCGTTCTCACATTAAAGTCCGCCTTTCGGGGCAATCGTGTCCCCGTCCTGAAGGGCATTCGCGACGGGCTCCGGGGCATCCCGGCGGCCGTACAGAAACGGCGGGCGCTGCAAGCCGGTCGAACCGTCTCCATCGCGGAGATCGCTGGCGCCCTGTGCTGGAATCCGTTGACCTACCTGCGCCGCCGGCCGGTTTCGCGATAGCAACGACCGGGACCTTGCAATACATGTCCAGGAAGTGGATGCATGTTGCGTGATTTGGAAATCTGTATAGTCGGATTAATGGGTCGGGCGACCGCTTGAAACAGGTTGGCGACAGGAAATATGACGCGGGAAAGTAGCACCAGACCGGTTAGCGATAACGCAAATCTTGCGATTAATGGCGGCGCGCCCGTACGCAATACGCCCATGCCGGCGCGGCTCGCCTTCGGGCCCGCGGAAATGGCCCAGATTGAAGCCGTGTTCAAATTCTATAATGAAGCGGGTCTCGATCCCGGTTATCAGGGGCCATTCGAAGCCCGATATTGCGACGCCTTTGTCCGCTATATGGACGGCGGGCATGCGGATGCGGTGTCCAGCGGAACCGCTGCGCTTTTTGTGTCACTGGCGGCGTTGGCGCTGCCGACCGGCAGCCATGTGATCACGTCCAGCATCACGGATCCGGGGACGCTCAGCGCCATCATCCTGAATGGCCTGACGCCGAAACTGGCCGATACCCGGCCTGACAGCTACAATATGGGGGTGGAGCAGTTCGTCAGCCGGATTGACGAAAAAACCCGGGCCGTTGTCGTGGTGCATGCCTCGGGCCAGGCGGCGGAAATAGACGCTATCGTCACGGAGGCGCACCGCCGCGACATTCGGGTGCTTGAGGACTGCTCGCAGTCGCATGGCGCCAGCCGTAATGGAAAAAAGGTCGGCAAATTCGGAGACATCGCGGCATTTTCCACGATGTACCGGAAGGCGCATATTACGGGTTCCTGCGGCGGCGTCGTTTACAGCGGCGACTCGGACCTGCACCACATGGCGCTGGCGCATGCGGATCGCGGCAAGCCGCGATGGACCGACGAATTCGACGATCGCGATCCGACCAATTATCTGTTTCCGGCGCTGAATTTCCATGCCGACGAAATTTCCTGCGCCGTCGGCATTGCCTCGCTGGGCCGGCTGGAGGAAACCAGGAAGGCGCGGCTGGCATATATCAAAGGGCTAGATGCGCTGAAGAGCGTATCCAATTTTTGCAGCCCTTATGGCTGGAGCGAAAACGATTCGCCTTTTTATTATCCGATCATCTTTAACGACAGCACCCGGTCATTGGACAAGGTGGCGTTTGCCCGGGCCGTGCTGGCGGAGGGCATAGGATTAAACCCGCACTATCAGTACGTCGTCAGCGACTGGCCCTGGGTACGCAATTATCTGGCGGATGATTTCGACTGCGCCAATGCCCGGTCAATCCGCGATCGCTCGTTCAATCTGTATGTGAACGAGAAATATGGTGAAACGGAAGTCCGGGACACCATAGACGCGATTGTGAAGGTCGAACGGTCCGTTTTTCCGTAGCAGATCCCCGTATTTATGAGCATCAGTAGATTCAATTCATGAATGAAAACCTGCCCGTACTGGTCAAGCAGAAAGTCCGCGTCATCACAATGGTTTGGGGTGAAAACTACCTGTCGGATTTTCTGTCGATGTCGCTGCCGTCGCTGCTGGCGCCTGGAAATCTTCCCACTCTCGCCCGCGAAATGGAATGCGAGGTTGTCATCGTTACCGAGGAAAGACTGTCCGCCGTCATTGAGGCAAACGCGGTCTACCGCAGGATTTTTTCATATTGCAATGCCAGGCTTGTCATGTGCGATGACCTTGTTGTCAGTCGGCGGATGTACGGACACTCGCTAACCCACGCCCTGCATCGTGGATTCGAGGATCTCGGTGAGAGCATGACCGATTATTACCTCGCATTTTTCAACGCCGATTTTGTCCTGGCCGATGGCTGCTACCAGACGATGGTGCAAAAGATCAAGGATGGTGAGGAATTGATCTTCGCCCCCAGTTATTGCACGAACGGCGAACAGGTGACGGCTCGAATCCAGAGCCGGGTCAACCCGGTCACGAATGCCCTGGCCATATCTCCGCGTGAAATGGCCGAGCATATCCTGACATATCGCCATAACTGTATCCGCGCCAAGACGATCAATCAGCCATTTTTCCATATGAATGTCAGCGATCAGTTCTACTGGTACGTGGATGAGAAAACGCTACTGGGTCATCAACTTCCCATTGCGATTGTCTGTATGAAGCCGGAAAACGTTTATCTGGAACCGGTGTCGTTTTGGGACTACGCCACAATTTCGATGGCGTGTCCGACACGGAACCGTTGCGTCCTGGGCGATTCAGATGATTTTCTGATGATGGAACTGCGCGGCGAGAACACGCATCTTGAACTGATGCGTGTCGGACGGGTTTCCAAACAGGATATCGCAGAGGTACTTGGGGGATATATGACTGCCGACCAGTTCGAAATGGGGCATTTTCCGCTTACGCTCCATTCCGGTGACCTGCCGGTAGGCATCGAACCTGCGCGCAAAAAACTGAAAGAGCATGTGGACAGTATTTACGCGCTTTTGCCGGAACATCCGGTCAGTCATTTCGGGCATCCCTACTGGAATGGCCTTATCGACCAGTTCAAGGCCAATCAGTTGCAGTGGCGCATGCAGCAAAAAGAACAGGACGATGTCTCCATGTCGTCCGACGGCGCGGACTTCCCCGAAAAGCAAAATCACACATGGCGGAACGGGGCGGCAACGTCTCTGGCGGGACGAATATACGCGAACATGTTCGGTTCCCTGCCCAGGGTTACGATGCTGCACCCGCGTTGGGCGGATTTTCAGCATGTGCTTTCAATTTTGGACAGGGAATTGCAATCGGCTCCGCATCGAAAACCCCATGTGCTGCTGGTCGAGTCGGATTACGAGGAAAGGGTCGCCTACAAACGTGTACTGGAGTCGGATTCCGAGGTCGAAACCATTTCCGCGTATAAGCTGCAACATGGCGATCATGTAAGGTTCAATGAAAAATTCGATTTCTGCTTCATGGATATCTCCTGGCTGGACATGAACAAATTTGTCCCGATGTATGAGCGTCTGATGACCCGAATGAAGCCGGGCAGCAGGGTTGTTGCGTTTCATGCCAGCGATATACTCCGGTCACTCACGGACAAGAGCGTCCGCGAAATTGTCGCACTGGCGCCCGTAAACGGCATAACGAACCTGCATTTCAGCGGATCGCCACAAGTGGCCACCGTAATCGATTCATACAAGAACGGATTGCAGCGACTGGCGTCGAAGAATCGGGGTCGAAACGTTGCCGTCGCTGCCCTGATGACCCGACTTTCTTCGAAAAGCTATCGGGCGAACCGGGCGGCGGCCGCTCAACCGGCCTATGAGGTCCCGGAATCATGCACATCCATCACGATAGAAGTTGAAGTCCGGTAAGCGTTTCGAGGCGGGTCGTTGATGCAGACTATAATTCGAGGAATATCGGTTATGAATCTTCGCTTGGCCGGATTGTAGAAGCGCATGTTACCGGCCCCGCCTGATTCTTCGACGCTGCGCCGGCTCCTCGGCGTCGCCGGAAAAATTCGCACAAATGGGGCGGCATGGTTGTTGCGGCGAGTCTGGGAGGAGTTGCGCCATCCGATGCGGTTGCCGGGAAAGATCTGGCGATCCGTTATTGTGATTGGCTATGCCGGCGGGTTGAGCGGCATCGGGATCGCGTTGCGTCCATTTACGCATCGATCGACCTTGTATGTTTTTTACGACCTTCAGGTTTCTCCGGTCACTTTCGATATCTGCTGGTCGATCACGGCCGCGGAGAATATCCGCCGGGAGCAGGGGCTGGATGACATCCATTTTGTTTTCGTACCCGGATTTCACGATGGCTTTCGCAATGAATCGCCGGATTATGAGGCGGTGGTGGATCGGGCGGCCCGTCGCTGGAGAATGTCCCAGATACTTCTCCCCATGCTGCAGTTCCTGCCCGAGGTTACGGGATTTACGATTTGCCCGAACCGGTCAAGCGCAACTCTTTTACGAATTCTGCATGACCGCCATGTGTATCCGCCGTCCTATTGGCCAAGGCTTCCGGTAGCGCATAAACCGCGCCATGTTCTCGACCGGGCACGGGCCGGTAAGGCTGTGGCTTTACCGCTGAGGGCGCAGCCCCACGCTGTACGTTATATAGATCAATGGCGCGCAGCGAACCGGTTCGGCGCGCGAAAACTGATCGTTATCACCCTCCGCAATTATCGCTACATGGCTGAACGAAACAGCAATATCGATGCCTGGGCCCGCTT
Source organism: Alphaproteobacteria bacterium (assembly GCA_040905865.1). NCBI lineage: Bacteria > Pseudomonadati > Pseudomonadota > Alphaproteobacteria > Alphaproteobacteria bacterium. The sequence goes on along the minus strand of JBBDQU010000036.1, from coordinate 113,826 downwards.
CGCGGGGACTCTCGATGCGACGGAGTTTGCGGTAGTCTTTGTTCCGGATACCGAGACCGCGATGGATCCCGTTCCGACGGCGCTGTCCGGATACCATGTGGCGGCCGCGGCTGCCTGGAACGTCGGAATCAGAATGGCCCTTTACGAGGCCGCCTATCTGAACCTTATGGTGAATAACGGGCCGCATGGATTATGCATGTTCAACGAACGTTGCCGGTACATCATGTTCAAGATACTGACGGAATCCGCCCCCCAGACGACGCGCGAATACATGACCTTCCTGGGGTTTGAAATCGGCAAGTCGCCGCCATTTTCAACCAGATTTCAGCGCTGGGTCTGGGAAGATGACACGCTTTCGGTCATAAAGCGTGAATTTGCGGCAATGCGGACAGAGATTGAGACGCACGAATCCCGCCCGGAACAGTCTGGCTGAACCTTGCCAACCTGTTTAAACAGGGCGAGGTCGTGCATATGGTTTCGCCCGTTGGGCCGAACCGGAAATGAAGGAAACGCGGGAGCGAACGGTATGAGCTTTGCCGGTGATTATTTTGCCCAGGTCAGGGACATTGCGGAACAGATCGATACGGACGCAATCGACGCCCTGGCGGAAGGGATAAGAGCCGTAAGGGATCGGGGCGGGCGCTTGTTCATCCTTGGCGTTGGCGGCAGTGCAGCCAACGCGTCTCACGCAGTGAACGATTTTCGCAAGCTTTGTAATGTCGAGGCCTATGCCCCGACTGACAATGTCTCGGAACTGACTGCACGCACGAATGATGAGGGATGGCCCACTGTCTTTGCCGCCTGGCTTCAGGTCAGCCGGTTGAGCGACAAGGATGGCATACTTGTATTTTCGGTCGGCGGCGGCGATATGGAACGCAATATCAGTCCGAACCTTGTTGAAGCCCTGAAACTTGCGTCCGATCGAAATGCCAGCGTGTTCGGTATCGTTGGGCGCGACGGCGGCTACACCAGGAAAGTCGGCCACAATGTCGTTCTGGTTCCGGTCATCGCCCCGGATCTGGTCACGCCGCATTCAGAAGCGTTCCAGGCCGTTGTCTGGCATTGTGTGGTATCGCATCCGAGTTTGAAGGTAAACGCGACGAAGTGGTAGTGCCCGGTTTTCACATATTGAAACAAAAAAATGATCAAACTGTTCGTCGTAATTACAATTCTGATAATACTGGCTGCGCTGTTGCTGCGGTATATTCTGGGGATGTAATTTTTTATCGCTGAGCCGGATAGGTTTCGGTCGCGATCACCTTTGCGATACGCCGGATTCCTTCCGGTGAAAAATTGCCGTCGGGGCGATATGACGAGGTCGTCATACCGGCAAAAACCTGGCTCATATCCTGCATGCGAATTGTGCCATTTGAAATATCTGTCCGTATGCGCTCATGCAATCTGGTCAGAAACTGCCTGAACCGGCTTTCCCTGAAAGAGGGAGAAATATGCTGGTTGTGAGGGTCCATCAGGCCTGATGGAAGATAATAGGCCCGGACATCGAATCCAAATCCTGCGGAGAGTTGCTCAATAAACCTGAGACGGGTTCTGTAGGATTCTGTAAACGCGATTTCATCCAGTTCCTGAATCATGCGTTCTTCTGCAAGGGAATACTCTTCATATCCCGGATGCGGGTCTGTTTCGTACTGTTTATCGAAAAAGCGTTTGCCCGAGAATCGGACAAGCGGCAGGAAATCGAGAAACGAGGCAGCCCAGGATGGTTCTGTAATCTTGTTATTTTCTTTCAGGCTTTGGAAAATCGCGTCTGCGATTTCATCCAGGTTGAACAAGACGATGACTTCCTCTGGCCGTAATCCGTTCTCCAGGACGGCCAGAAGTGACTGCAGTTGCAGCGTGATCCTGTCGTCTATTGTATCCAGCGCGAGGTAGGTTTTGCCGCTGTCGCGGGTAATGCCGCGAATTATCGATGCACTGCCACTGTCAGTATTTATCTCGCCATGCCCTGTCCCCATATCGCCGATGATAAACGTCACGTTTTTCGAAATATCCGGCACCATACGATCAACGGCATCGCGCTGTTCCTGCGTCAGATGTTGGGATTCCATCCGCAGGAGAACCGATTGCGCCATGATTTTGTCGGATTTTGAATCGTTGAAATCCTCAATATAACTGAACTGTATCAGGGCATAGGCAATGATATTGGCCAGGAGAAACCCGACCACAAAAAAGGAGAAGACTGATGCGGTGCGAACTGCAACACGTCTGGCGGGGCGCCGAATGTCGTGCCAGCGGGTTGTAAAATGCCGCCGGGCGACAGTGTCGCCTTTCAGGGCAAGAAGCGTGGCCCTGAAATAAAGAAAAGCCTTCTTGCTCCTGATTTTTTCCCTGATTTTATTTTGCACGAACTGTAAGCGGGTCGGCGAACCGTATGGACGAAACGCATCCCGGCCGATCAGCCTGAACCAAATTCTGTCGTGAAACCGACCGCCGGCCCTTGCCGAAACGGGCGAGTCATCGGCGTACATATCTGTCTGCCGATTGTCGACATTCAGATTACACGTCGTGTAACGGTTCATGCATTGCTGTGCGAAGGCATCGACGGAATCCCAGGCCGACGAGAGGTCGGCTTTATGCCAGCGCACTTTCGTCCGATACAAAATCCGCTTTAATGGATCCATGGCAGGATCGAACACGGTCTGATTCAGGATGTATCCGCGACTCATATGCCCGAGAACCGGCCATGCCTTCCACCAGACGGTATCCTGCGGGGGGACCATTTCATGCTTCGGCGAGAGGCCAAGCAGGAAAATATCATCGGAGTCCGTCACAACATGGATTTTCCCGGTTCCCATCTCGTGGCGGAAGTTATCGTAGATATAGTTTCCGTCGATTGCCCTTCCGTCCAGACTGTCCGTGCTGTGTTCCGGCAGGGACGCATAGTTGATCAGGAAAGGCGCCCAATTATGGGTGATGATAATGCAGCCCGCGTCGCGAGGCGCGCGCCAGAAGCAGCAGGTCAGCAGGTGAGTCCGTTCGTGTTCGGGGGCGAGACGGCCGAAATTGTCGGCGGCCCAGTCACTGGCTCTGGTTTCCGAGTGCAGATGCGACAATCCGATTTCGACGGCCTCACGCATCGGCAGGGTCAGTGCGTGGCCCCATTTTAACAGGCCGCGCTTTCCTAACTCGTCTCTTACACCTTCCAGTTCGAAGCGGACGGCCGTACAGAGAACAACGTTCTTTCCTGCCTCCAGCAGCCGCTTCGCTTCGCGCACGCAACCATCGGGATAAATAGAGTCCGGGTTGATATTGATGGCGACAGCGGAATATTTAAAACATTCATTCGCCAGCATGGCGTGACCGCGGGACATCCGGTGATATTTGTGTTCGCCGGGAAAGAGTGCGTCGTTTTCAATAAATACGACATCTATTGCTTCCCGCAATTTCCGGAAAATGGTCTCCCGTTGCAGCGCATCCCAATCTTCCCGCGTCGTGCAAATCAGAAATCTGGAGAATCTGTCGGCATTTACACTGGGAATGTTGTTTTTCGCCAGCAGCGATGAAACAGCGTACAGGCAGAACCAGTCCCGGAACTGTTTTCCCCAGAATGTCGCAATGAAAAAAAACGGTCGCGGCTTTGCCGCCTTTGCGTCGGTCAGGGGAAGAAGGGCGCGGCCTTCGCGTTTCGACATATCTTGCTCGTCGTGCTCGTTCAATTTTCGGCTTGAACGTTCCGGCGTTTCCAGAGTCATACCATGTCGCTGACAGTCGCCGCGGGGTTCTTCGCCAGTGCGGCCATGACAGTTTCCTGCAGGTCGACGACTCTACATTGCTGCCATGCGCCGTCGCCGAAAGCGCCTTCCCGGTATTTTCCTTCCTGGCGCAGCGTCGCTGCAAATTTCGGAAAATCCCGATTCAGTCGCTGATGGCGCCTTGCCCTGACCCTGTGAACATATCCGTGCCGGTCCCGGCAATCATAGATAACGGCCTCGCTCAGCGGGCGTATATAGTAATCTGGAGCGACCTGTTCTTCCCAGCAATGGATTGCCGTGCAGGTCTCCAGGCCAACGCCTAGCATGAGAATATGGCCGTCAAATTCGCATAATTTTCCGAACGGGCTATGGGGCGGGCAGGGCGTAACGCCGATTTGATGGTCCTTCGTGAAAAACGCCGAATGCCGGCCCCAGGCGGCAGTGCTGTGGGTTGGATGAATGCTGCGCGTGGTCGCGTATTTCGTCCGGAAAATTTCGCTTAAGACGCCCGTTTCCGACCGCGTGGCCAATTCGTCGAATTTCGGGTTTTCAATCGTTACGGTACGCCACGTCATGACGGGCATCAGCAGGGTCCCGTGCGAAAGTTCGTCCATGAGCGCTTCGATAAAGGCTTCCGCCCTGAACCCATACCGGCTGAAATGCCGAAATGCGCTGTGGACGATCAGCACGCCATTCGATGCGAGACCGAAACCATCCAGAATCCTGCGAACGGCGTCCTTTTCCGTTACCGCCGCACCAACCTTATGCATTGGCTTTGATGGCATCTACTTCATCGAGACACGCTTCAACATTCCGAAATGGCAGCCCGCTCAACTGTGTGAGGGAAAGGGTCCACCATTCGGACGTCAACAGCCGCTCAATGGTCGCTTCGGCAAACCGGAACCGTTTTATTTCAGCGGGAACGCCGGCGACGATAGCGTAGGGCGGCACGTCTTTCGTAACGACCGCTCCCGCGGCGATGATCGCGCCGTGTCCTACGGTGACGCCTGCCATGACGTTGACATTGTGGCCAATCCAGACGTCGCTGCCGATTTCGACCCTGGGGAACATATCGCCGGCGCGTGAAAGCCGTTCCATGTCGTTATATTCATCGATCCAGTCGAAAGACTTCGGGTGATACTGGAATTCGTTGATGCTGAGCCAGTCGACGGGATGATTGAAGGGATTGATTGCCGTTCGCGCACCGAAGGAGCAAAAGTTCCCGACAGTCGACCGGGCGATATAGCTGTTTTCATTGGTCCCGAAATAGCGGCCAATTACGGCATCCGGGCCAACCTGTGCATTCTTGTTTAGAAAGCCGGGTCCTTCGAACTGCGACCTGACGATTTTGGCGCCGGCATTCAGTTTGATTTCACCATCGATAAAAGCAGGATCCCGCCCGGTATTTTCGAATTCGTCTATTTGCCTGATCTTGTATTTCATCTCATCCGCTAATCACACAGCATGAAGTCTTAGGGAATATAGGCTGTCTGACAATACATTATTATCAGTTTTTTACAGACAATTCCTCAAGTGAAATCTTCGGGTCCTTGTGCGTTCCAAGGAGGCCGCCCGACCAATTGTTGAGGCGCTCCAGATTGTTGTAATAGGTGTATTCCGGTGAGCGCCGGATCAGCAGCCCGTTTTCAATCGTTTCTTCAAAGCCATATGACGCCCAGCGTTCGCAGCTTTTGCAGAAGGGGACCTTGTCCCACTGGCCGGTTTCATGGAAATAGCGGACTTTATTGAGTTCTTCGCCGTTCCAGACGTCCTTGACGCTTTTCTCAAAGACATTGCCGACATTGGTCTCGCCGAACCCGTCCAGGCAGCAGTATGAAACATTGCCGTTGGCGTGAATTGCAATCGTCGAATAAAGCGCGGGACAAGGCTGCCGCGGTCCTTCTACCTTGACGTTGGGAAACTTGCCGTCGACGAATAACTCGCCAACCCTGACGAAATCGACACGGTGCGCCCATTGTTCAATGAACGCCTCGCGTTCGTGCTCGTTGGTTTTCTGTACCGTAAAGGAAACGCCGACCCGCGGCAGTTCCTGGTCGCCCCGCACGCGCAGCATGGTCTCAACTGCGGCGTGAAGCTTGTCCAGGCGATCGATTCCGCGCACCTTCTTCAGGGTTTCCCGAGTTACGGAATCGATACTGATGGATACGGCGTCCACCTGAATTTCGACAAAGAATTCCGCCAGTTCCTCACGCAGCAACAATCCGTTCGTATTCATCGCAAGCGTAAATCCACGGCTTTTTATCGCCCGCGCGTGATCGCGAAACTTGCGCGACAACAAAGGTTCGCTCCACAGGCTGGGCATGATCATCGGATTGACGTCCGTGAGGTCGTCGAGAATTTTTTCCGACATTTCCACGGGCATGTCGCGCCGCAGGAAATCCTTCAATAACGGGTTGTCAGGATCGCCATGGACAATGCACATCGGACACTTCAGGTTGCAATCGGTCCGCAAATCCATGATCACCCGTGGCGGCAATTCGGGAACGGGCAGATGATTGCTGGACTGGTCCATAACTTGTGCTCCTTTGCCCATGTTGTTACCTGAACTTGTAAAATAGCGCAATTGAATGGAAAGCAGTGCTCAGCGCGCCTCTGCGGGATACTGGCCTGAATCCCACGCATCTGCTGTGGCATCACGCTGCGGCAATGACGGCGACGCGGCAATCCGCGCCGCGCAACGAAGTTTGCCTGAACCGTTCCACAATATTTTCCCGGTTCCGGACACGGGTATTCTGGGAAACGACTACCGTTTTGACGGTTGCCATTTTTCGGGACGCGGCCTGACGGTCCATGCGGAAATGTGGTGCGGTATTCTGGAGGCGCATGCAAAGGGATAGCTGCTTGCACTAATGCGGCGGCGATTGTGGTATTTTCGCCGGGTCGATCCATGTCCGAAACCATAATTCGAGCATCATCAACGCCCATATTCTCGGATGATGAAAGAATCTTCCTGAACAGTGATCGCTCAGCAGTTTTTCAGCAAATTCGCGCCTGACGAGTCTCCGGTCCAGCGTTTGCTGCGACAGAAGCAATTCGCGCGCGAGGGGCAACAGGTCGCCCGAGAGCCATTGTTGCAACGGGATTCCAAACCCCTTTTTGGGTCGGGCGATGATGGCATCCGGCAGCATTGGCGCGACCGCCGCCTTGAGGAGATCCTTGGTCCTCGACGCCGAATATCGAACGTTTTCCGGCAGGCGCAGCGCCCAGTCGAATAACTCCTGATCCAGGAAGGGGCTGCGCGCCTCCAGCCCGTTCGCCATCGTCGCGATATCCGTTTTAACGAGCAGGTCATCCGGGAGGTAGGTATTGATATCCGCCCAGGCCGCGCCGCTCAGAATTGTGGGCGCGTTGTCGAAATATCTGTTGAGGCGGTCGAAGCTGGAACTGTTGAGATAGGGCGCCAGGGCGTCGCCATAGCCGCTCTGTTTGTGATGGTCCTGAAAAGAGGCCATGCTTCCGGCGTAACGACGGGATTCCCTGTCGCCGATCCTTGCCAGCAATCGGCCGAGCGCGCGCCGAACGCGTGTGCCCTCGCCATCCTTGGGTAAAGCGGACGCCAGGGCGGCGGCTGTCCGGCGCAGCGAGCGTGGCAATTTTCGGATCCATTCGTCATCGTGGCAGGCAGCATAACGCCGATAACCGAGAAACGCCTCGTCACCGCCATCGCCGGTCAGAACGACCGCAACATGCTGTCGCGCCAGCGCCGCCACACACATTGTTGGCAAGGCCGAAGCGTCGGCGAACGGCTCGTCGAAATACCAGGATACCTTTTCCAGCAGGCCGGTCAGATCGCCTGACATCTCCATGTCGTGATGTTCGGTTTCGAAGTGCCGGGCCACCGTCGCGGCATATTGCCGTTCGTCATGGGTCTGCTCGGCAAAGCCGAGACTGAAGGTCTTGATTGTGCCGGTGGCCGCGTGCCGCCGCATAAACGCAACGACTGCCGAAGAATCGAGACCGCCGGAAAGCAGGGCGCCGACCGGAACATCGGCCGACATGCGGACCCGAACGGCGTTATCAAGCAGCGCCACAAGCTCTTCCCTGGCGTCACTTGCTGAATTATGGCGAGCGTCGGTTGGCGCCGGAAGTCCCGCAAATGCGACGGGTCGAATTACGCCGCCGGGCTGAACCTCGATCATATGGCCCGGCGCAAGCCTGAAGATGCCCTCGAACGCCGTAAGCGCACCCGGTACGTATTGAAACGAAAGAAAATGATGGATGGCTTCCAGATCAGGTTGCCGGCGGATGCCGGGCCAGTTCAGGATCGCCTTTATTTCCGAAGCGCAGATCAGGGTCCCGTGCTGCTCCGAAAAAAAGAGCGGCTTCTTGCCTGTCCGGTCGCGCGCCAGGATCATTTTCTGCCGGTTTCGGTCCCATATGCACAGGGCGAACATACCGCGCAGCTTGTTGAGCAGCCCGGTGCCCCATTCCAGAAATCCATGAACGATGACTTCCGTATCGCTATTGCCGCGGAAGACATGTCCGCAAACTTCCAGTTCCCGCCGCAATTCACGATGATTGTAAATTTCGCCGTTGAAGACGACCCGGACGCGGTTGCTTGAATCGCCCATGGGCTGATCCCCGGCTGTCCCAATGCCCTGTATTGCGAGACGGGTCGCTCCCAGAAACGCCGTTCCGTCGGTCCATACGTCCTGCTGGTCCGGGCCGCGGTGTCGCACCATATTCGTCATGGCGATCAGGCAATGGCGATATTTTTCCGTATCGCCGGGGGGATGGGGCGGCAGAATACCGACGATCCCGCACATCGCTCAGCAAGCCAGATCTGGATAGGGCATTACGAAAGAAGCGTTGCCGCCGACCCGTGCACTCATGGCTGGATGCTATCACCGACGCAGATTTCCCGAAAGATGTCCGCGTAGCGATTGACCATATCCGGGAAGCGCATCAACCGGTCGAGAGACGCGTGTGCCTGTGTCCCGAATTGCCTGCGGCATGTTTCGTCATTTGCAAACCGATGAATATGTCGTGCGAGTTGGGCGGTATCGCCGGGCGCATAAAACAGGGCGGTTTCGCCATCGGTCAATTGTTCGCTGATTCCAAATACGGGCGTCGTGGCAATCGCCAGCCTGAACGCCATGGCCTCCAGGATAACCCTGGGATAGCTTTCCGCCCGCGAGGAACAGATAAAGATGTCCGCCGCCTGGTAGTGTCGTGCGACGTCCACGGTCGCGTCGAAAATTCTAATGCGGCCCTTATGTCGAGGCGGCATGGCGTCTATCGTTTCCCTGATGTCATGACCGTAGCGGTCGCCGCAACGGCCGATCAGGTCTATCCGAAGGCGCCGGTTCAAGTCTCCGGGAAGACGTTCGATGGCACCGACGATGTCGTTCTGTCCCTTTCTTTCGCACAGGGTTCCGACGCAGATGATGGAAATTTCATTCGGCGCAATGCCGAGCGACTCGCGCGCCGCCTCGCGGGTCCATCGGGACATCGATTCTGTCAGCCGGTCCGGATCAAGCGCATTGGGAATGACCATCGCGCGGCAGTTTTCAGGCAGGGGTTGCCAGACTTTTCTGGATGCTTCCGATACGAAAACGATCTGGTCGGCAAGCGAAAGACATTCTAAGGCGCGTTTCCGGGCGCTTTGCGAATAATCGCCGAATTGGGTTTCCGGCGGGTCGCTTTCGCGCAGGTTCCAGATGCAGGGCAGGTGTTGCGCGTCGGCGGCATCGACGGCAAAAAAGGACGCCGCGCTATTTGCGTACAGAAAGTCGGGAGACAGGCTGCTGAAAAACGTGGCGCATTCCGAAACAGCGCGGTCGTAAGCCGTTTTACGGTCGGTGGTGTTCGGGCCAGCATCTTGTATCCGGACTTCAACACTTTCGGCTTCATAGAGGCGGCGCAGGGGACCGTCTTTTGGCGCAACGACGATCGGGACAATGACCCCCTGCTTTGACAGTGCGACGGTCAGTTCGAACTGACTGATCGGGGCGCCGTCGAGGTTCAATGAGTGCGTAAAAACGACGGTGCGAAGCGGACCATCGCACCGGCGATGATTCCGCCGCGAGCGGATTGCCATTTCCGCTCGCTGGGCCGCGTTATTCCGTGCCGGGCTGAGGTTGCCGCTTTTCCTAAGGACGCGTTTACCGACTTCCAGGAACTGTGCCGAGAGGAGAAGCCTGATCGCGGTTCCTGCGCTGCGCCAGGCATTGCGGCGACTGTCCAGAACCTGCCGGACCGCCCGCGCGCAGATGATAGGATACGCCAGCAATCCGCCGAAGGCCCAAAGATGGAACTGAAGCGCACCCGATGTGTTATCATCCGGTGATGCGATTTCCAGCAACGCGCCGGAATTTTCCAGTCGGACCATCCTTGAAAAACGTCCGTCGCCCTGCCTCTGCAGGGGCAGGGGTGCCTTTTCGCCAGACCGCGTCAGGAATATTTGATTGGCGACATATTCCGAATCCGTCGATAACAATACCCATCCGCTTACGCCTGCCCGTTGTCCATCTCTAACAAGGTGATGTCTCCAGAAAAGGGGACGTTCAAGGGCCATTTGTTATACCTGTCGCGAGCCAATTGCCTGCGGATCGATTGCTCGGTCGGCTTTCTGTGCCAAGGATACTATATGGCGTGTCAGGCTAATTGCTTTACTTTCCTGAAGCCACGCCTTTTCAGTCACGGGGACGACTCGAAACGCTGCGCAGGGACGCTGTTCCCATGAATTCGTCGGTTACAACCGCCCTGACGTATGTTGCGGATTTGGATGCGGGTCGGATAACCGTAATTGCACCATTTCCCTTAGAAGAGATGGAAGCACTTGCGCTTCTCGAGGATCGCCGCATCCAGGTGCACACGCCCGCACCACTGCCGAACGTTCGCAGGATCGACGACAGCCAGCGCCTCGTCGATACGTCACGTAACGGTTATTCGGCGCCGCTGGCGGAGCGGAGCGGAGTTGCGATTTTTCTCGGTGGCCCGTCGATGTTCCCGGTGTCGGACCTGCTCACCGGCATGCTGTCCGGCCGGTGGTCAATTATCTGCCGTATCGAGGGTCGCTATCGCCATTGCAGGATTTACCGCCTCATTCTGGGCCACTGGATAAACGACATTACTTGGCGGTTGCGGCGAATGCCGGAGTTGCACCCCCTTGTCAGAATCGTGAAGCGATGCCGGAAGGTTGCGGTTTTGCGGCGGCTTTGGCGCAGCGCAAAGATTGCGGGCCATGTGACAGTTGGAAGACCGGCACCGGACAACAATGATGGTGAAACGCTGTTTCAGGAAATTGTGACGGCGCTCGAGAGCGAAATAGCCCAACCGGCGGCATTCGTTCCGGGTCGCATACTGCACGTAAATGCGGGGTTAGCCGCTGGCGGCGCCGAACGGCAGATCTGCCTGACGCTGGCGGGTCTCAAGCGCCGCGGATTTTGCGACGTCGCATTACTGGGTGAATACAAGGATGCCATAGATGATTTTCCGCCCTATGTCTGCGCTCTGGACGCGAATGCCATTCCTTATGAAGCAATAGTGAAAGCGCCGGTTCCATCGGTGCTCCGTCGTCTGCCGAAACGGCTGGCGGCGGCATTGTCGCAATTGCCGCCCGATATTCTGACGGATATCCTTTCCCTGGCCGAAGAATTTGACCGCAGACGGCCACAGGTGGTGCAGGCCTGGCAGGATGCAACGTCAATCAGGGTTGCCATCGCGGCGGCGATTGCGGGGATTCCCAGGACGGTGCTTTGCGGGCGCAATGTTTGCCCGGTGACTTTGCCGACAAATCAGCCGCATTTTCGCGCGGCCTATGTTGCCATACTCCGAATGCCCGGCGTCATCCTGACCAACAACAGCCATGCCGGCGCGAATTCCTACGCGCACTGGCTCGGTGTCGACGCGGATTCGATCCCGGTCATCTACAACGCCGTGGATACAACCAATCGCCGTTCCGCATATCCCGCCGATTGGCGTGCGAGGCTGGGGATACCGGAACAGGCGCCGGTAATCGGTGGGATTTTCCGATTGCTTCCGCAGAAGCGGCCGCTGCTGTGGGTTCATGCCGCCGCGGTATTGGGCGGATCGCTTTCAGACGCCCATTTTGTGATAGCGGGCGAAGGGACTATGCGGGAGGATATTCTGCGGTACGCGGCCGCGCAGAATCTTGGCGGCCGGTTTCATTTATTGGGCAACGTGCCGGCGGTTTCGGAACTTTACGCCATTTTCGATGTGTTCCTGCTTGCCTCCCAAGCGGAGGGAGTGGCCAACGTGCTGCTGGAGGCGCAGTGCGCCGGCGTACCGGTGGTCTGTGCCGATGCCGGCGGAAACAGTGAAGCTGTCCAACCGGACGTTACGGCAATTGTCGTTAATCGACCCGAGCCTGCCGTACTGGCAACGGCTGTAATGCGGGTATTGCGGGACAAGGCGTGGCGGGAGCGCGCCAGAATAGCGGGGCCGCGGCATGTCGCTGCAAATTTTTCTCCAGATGCAATGATTGAGAAAACGATGAAAGTGTGCGGGTTACCGAAAGTTGCCGGCGATCAACAGTATTGACCCGTGCGATCCGCATGACGCATCGAAGGATTGTCGACCGACAATACTACCGGGATGGTCGGCAAGTAATGCCGATGTAAAACTGTTTGCCAAGGCATCGTTTCAGTATATTGCGTTACAAAATGTAATAGTGCCATCAATGGAGTTTTGTGATCGCTATGGCAGTCAGTGCCGGTATACGGGATGTAAGAGACGGGATCGCCATGTGGCGATTGTGGGCGCGCATGGGCTGGATGGATATCATCCGTCGCTACCGGCGTACCAAGATCGGCCCGTTCTGGGGAACGTTGAGCACGGCGGCATTTATCGGCACGATGGGTTTCCTGTACGCTGGCATCTTCAACCAGGAATTGCACGCTTATCTACCCTATCTGTCGTCGGGGTTCACAGTCTGGATCCCGCTTGCGGCGATGATAACGGAAAGTTCCGGTACGTTCGTCGCGGTCGAAGGGATCATCAAGCAGACCAACCTGCCGTATACGGTTTTTGTCTGGGCGGCGCTCGTCCGGAATTTCATTGTATTCCTGCACAACGTTCAGGTTTTCGTCTTCGTGGCGATCGTTTTCCGCGTCGACGTGAATATGAACACCCTGTTGATCGCGCCCGCCCTCCTGCTCTTCTGCATCAATGCGATCTGGATTGGCAGCGTGATTTCAATTCTGTGCACGCGATACAGGGACCTGCAGCCTCTGCTTGCCACGATTGTCCAGATGACGTTCTTCCTGACGCCGATCTTCTGGTTTCCAGGACAGGCGGGGCGGGTCAAAACGGTCTTTGTTGACTTCAATCCCGTCTATCACTTCATCGATATCCTGCGCTCGCCAATGCTTGGCAAGGCCCCCGAGATGGTTAGCTGGTATGTTGTCGGCGGAATTACGGTCGTCGGCTGGCTTTTTGCGATAATTTGCTACAACCGATATCGTCACAGGATAATTCTGTGGATGTAACCTGTTTAGTGTGAATTAGCGCCATGTCATCTATCCGGATCAAAGACCTCTCGCTGCATCTGCCGATTTTCGATGCGGACAGCCGATTGCTGCGTCAGGTCGTTTTCAGGCGACGGACCGGGGGCAATATTTCGCTCGACAATAAAGTCGTGGTGCGGGCGCTCGAAAATATTTCACTGACGATAGAAGAGGGCGACCGGGTCGGTATCGTCGGCCATAACGGTGCGGGCAAATCGACATTGCTGCGGGTTCTCGCCGGCGTATACGAACCCACTGCAGGGTCCATCGAAGTCGAAGGTAAAATTTCCGCCCTGCTGAGTCCCGGTCTCGGTATGGCGATGGAGGATTCCGGCTTCGAAAATATCGTCAATATCGGTGTGATGCTGGGATTGACGATGAAGGAGATCCTGAGCCGCAAGGACGAAATTGCCGAATTTACGGAGCTGGGGCAATACCTGGCGCTACCAATTCGAACCTATTCTTCGGGTATGATGCTCCGGCTTGCCTTCGCCGTGGTGACGATCATTAATCCCGATATATTGCTGCTGGATGAGGGGTTGGGCGCGGGGGACGCCCGTTTCGCCAAACGGGCGCAGGAACGGATCAACGGTTTGTTGCAGCGCGCCAAGATACTGGTCATTGCCAGCCATTCCGAAGGCATTATCGCCGATATGTGCAACAAGGCGCTGTTGCTGGAGCAGGGGAGGCTCGTCGCCTATGGCGAGGTCGGCCATGTGTTCGACGTTTATCACAAGATGAATCACGATTTCGAGCAACATGCTGCCGGATGACGGGCGTCTCCCGTCATCCGGAAAGGTCCGGGCGGTTTTCCTGGACAGAGATGGCGTCATAAACCGCAGCGAAGTCGTGGATGGCAAGCCATATGCACCGCGCGAACTGTCCCGCTTTCGATTGCTTCCCGGTGTTCGTTCAGCGGTGGCGCGCCTGAAGGAAGCGGGCTTTCGGGTCATTGTCGTCACGAATCAGCCGGATATCGGCAACGGATTGGTGTCCCGGTCAACAGTCGATGCAATGAACCGGATCGTGCGCTCGCGGGTCGGTGTCGACGATGTCAAGATGTGCCCGCATTCGCAACGCAGTGGCTGTGAGTGCCGGAAGCCGGGAATTTCGCTGCTTCTGGAAGCTGCAGAGGAATGGGGCCTGGACCTTTCGGCGAGCTACTTCGTAGGCGACCGCGAATCGGATATTGTATCGGGGCGGCGGGCCGGCTGTTATACTGTCTTCGTCGATAGGGGGTATTTGGAAAAAGTGGACGAAGCACCTGATGCAAGGGCCTCGAGCCTGCCGCAGTCAGTAGCAATCATTCTGCGACATTCCCGGCAATTGAAGGGTTGCGATCAGTGACAAATACAGCATTGGGCACGGGCGTGGACGGCTTGACCGTCAAAATATATGCCGATGGGGCGGAACTGGACAGTATCTTGAAGCTGGCGGCAAACCCATTGATCAAGGGGTTTACCACGAACCCGACATTGATGCGGAAGGCAGGCATAACCGATTACAGCGGGTTTGCCCGCGAATTGATCGCGGCCGTTCCGGATCGCCCCATCTCGTTCGAAGTGTTTGCCGACGACCTGCCGGAAATGGCGTCGCAAGCGCGGGAAATTGCCCGTTGGGGTGCGAATGTGAATGTAAAAATTCCAATCACGAATTCAAAGGGCGAAAGCTGCGTTCCAATTATCGAGGAACTGTCTGGCGAAGGGGTGCAGTTGAATATTACCGCGATATTCACGCTTGATCAGGTCCGGGATGTTGCAAATGCACTGTATGCGGACACGCCGGCGATTGTTTCCGTGTTCGCCGGCCGGGTCGCGGACACTGGTGTCGATCCGTTGCCGATCATGGCGTCCGCCGTGGGCATACTGAAGGCGCGACCGAAGGCGGAATTGCTTTGGGCGAGCCCGCGGGAACTGTTGAATATTTTCCATGCCGATTCAATCGGGTGTCACATTATCACCGTGACGCATGATGTTCTGAACAAGCTGCCGATCATCGGAAAGGATCTCGACAGCTACTCACTGGAAACGGTGCGCATGTTTTACGACGATGCAAGATCCGCCGGATATATGATCGATACAGGGGCGTCGGAGGCCGCAGGAATCCAGGCCGCCGATTAACAGGAAAACGAGAGGGCAGTGGGACAGTTGTTTAAAAAGGTTGTGATTACCGGTGGTGCCGGATACGTCGGCAGTGTTTTGGTGCCCAAACTCCTGAATGACGGATATGAGATTACCGTTTATGACGTTCCGTATTTTCGGAAAGACCACCTGCCGCTGGAGCACCCGAATTTGACGGTGATTGACGGCGATATCCGCGATATTGCAAAACTGAAGGAAGCGCTGACAGGAAAAGAAGCAATACTTCACCTGGCATGTATCTCCAATGACGCAAGCTTCGAACTCGACGAAAACCTGAGTACGACCATCAACCTGAATGCGTTCGAGCCGATCGTTCTGGCGGCGAAGGAGGCGGGTCTTAAACGGTTTGTGTATTGTTCCTCCAGCTCCGTATACGGCGTGTCCGACGCCCCGGAAGTCACCGAGGACCATCCCCTTGTTCCCTTGACTTTATACAATAAATTCAAGGGAATGTGCGAACCCTTGCTGTTCAGGCATCAGTCGGACGACTTTACCTGCGTAACCATTCGCCCGGCGACGGTGTGCGGATACGGACCGCGTTGCCGGCTGGACCTATCGGTCAATATCCTGACCAACCATGCGGTCAACAAAGGAAAAATAACAGTCTTCGGCGGCACACAGAAGCGGCCCAATCTGCACATTCAGGATATGTGTGCGGTTTACAAACTGATGCTGGAGGCGCCGGCGGAGAAAATCCAGGGTGAGGTCTTCAATGCCGGCTATCAGAACTACACAATCATGGAAATTGCGCAGTTTGTAAAAAAAGTCGTTGAAGAGGAATTCCCGGAGAAGGGCGACATTCCGATCATTGTAACGGAAAGCGACGACAACCGGTCCTATCACATAAATTCGGACAAGATATTCCGGGTGCTGGGTTTCAAGCCGCAGCACAGCATCGAAGATGCAGTCCGCAGTTTGTGTACTGCTTTCAAGGAAGGCAAGCTGCCGGCGAGCTTTGAAAACGACTGGTATTACAACGTCAGGACAATGCAGGCGATTGGCGCGAGATGACGTCTCAGCCAATCGCGGTCGTGACCGGCGGCGCCGGTTTTATCGGCAGCCATATGGTGGATCTGCTGGTGGAACGCGGGTTCGCGGTTCGCGTTATCGACAGCCTGATAGGCGGGCGTGAGGAAAACCTTGCCGCCCACGCGTCGACTGGCAGCGTCGCGCTGGACAAACGCGATATCCGGCAGCTTTCGGAAAATGACTCTTTCTTCCGCGATGCGAAGTATGTGTTTCACTTTGCGGGGATCGGCGACATCGTCCCCTCGATGGACCATCCAACGGCTTACATGTCCGCCAACGTGTTGGGGACGGTGCATGTGCTCGAAGCTGCCAGGTCGGCGGGTGTCGAAAAACTCGTATATGCCGCGTCGTCCTCCTGTTATGGCCTGGCGAAAACGCCGACGGATGAAACGCATCCGATCGATCCGCAGTACCCGTACGCTCTAAGCAAGAATCTGGGCGAACAAAGCGCATTTCACTGGCTTGAGGCATACGGCCTGCCGGTCAATTCTATCCGTATTTTCAATGCCTACGGTACCCGGTCGCGGACGTCCGGCGCCTACG
Source organism: Alphaproteobacteria bacterium (assembly GCA_040905865.1). NCBI lineage: Bacteria > Pseudomonadati > Pseudomonadota > Alphaproteobacteria > Alphaproteobacteria bacterium. The sequence continues at coordinate 96,912 of JBBDQU010000036.1, read as the reverse complement.
GGGCGGTATTCGGCGTCTTCCTGAAACAGAAACTCGCGGGGAAACCGTTCACCGTTGTCGGCGACGGCACCCAGAGCCGGGATTTCGTTTATGCCAGCGATGTCGCGGAAGCCTTTTTCCTGGCAGCATGTTCGCCGCACAAGGGCCGAATTTACAATCTGGGCGCGGGAAATCCGCAGTCGGTCAACAGGCTGGTCGAATTGCTGGGCGGTGACGTCGTGTATATTCCCAAACGCCCCGGCGAGCCGGACTGTACCTGGGCCGATATTACGCGCATTTCTACGGAGCTTGGCTGGAAGCAGAAGGTGTCGTTCGAAAACGGCGTTCAACGGATCCTGGAGAATATAGATTACTGGAAAAACGCGCCGCTTTGGGATAGCGAATCCATTGCAGCCGCTACCAGGACCTGGTTCGAAATGCTCTCTGCACGTGAGGCGCGCACGAATGGTTGATGAAAAATACAAGGCCAAAATCAAGACCGTGGCGACTCTCCGTGACATAATCGGGCCGCGCCCGCGCGAAAAGAAGGTCGTCATGTGCCATGGGACGTTCGACGTCGTTCATCCGGGCCATATCCGCCATCTGATGTATGCCAAGGGGACCGCGGATATTCTGGTCGCGAGCCTGACTTGCGATGCGCATATCGCAAAGGCCAATTTTCGGCCTTTCGTGCCGGAAGCCCTCCGGGCGCTGAATCTTGCCGCCCTCGATATGGTCGACTATGTCGTCATCGATACGATGCCGACGCCGCTGATTAATTTGTCGGAAATCCAGCCCGATTTCTTCGCCAAAGGCTATGAGTACGTGGAAAACGGAATGCCGGCATCGACGCGGGACGAAAAACGCGTACTGGATTCCTATGGCGGTGAGTTTATTTTCACGCCGGGCGATATTGTTTATTCGTCCTCGAAGATAATCGAAACGATGCCTCCGGACATCGCGTCCGACAAGCTATACACATTGCTGGAAGCAGAAGGCCTGTCGTTTCAGGATCTTCGGGACTCGCTTGAGGGATTTGACAAATTAACGGTCCATGTCGTCGGCGATACGATCGTGGACAGTTATACCTATACGACAATGATCGGCGGACAGGCAAAAACGCCCACCATGTCGGTGCGGTTCGAAGAGCAGGTCGATTTTGTCGGTGGTGCGGGTGTTGTCGCGAAGCATATACGGGCGGCGGGCGCCAATGTGATTTTTACAACGGTCCTCGGCAATGATCGTTGGCAGAAGCTGGTTGAGGACGATTTGGGCAAGGCCGGCGTGGAACTCCGCGCTGTCGTTTCCAACGGCAGACCCACGACCAACAAGAACGCGATTGTATGCGGCGGTTATCGTCTTCTGAAGATCGATACGCTCGACAACCGGCCGATCAGCGAGCGCGTGCTTGAAGAAATGAGCGGAAGCCTGCGATCGAGCCGTGCCGACGCCGTGGTCTTCAGCGATTTCAGGCATGGCGTCTTCAACGCGACCACCATTCCGACCTTTATCGAGAGTATTCCCAAGGGCGCGTTTCGGGTGGCGGATAGCCAGGTTGCCAGCCGGTGGGGGAATATCTGCGATTTCAAGGAGTTCGACCTCATTACACCCAATGAGCGCGAGGCGCGCTTTTCGCTTGGCGATCAGGACTCCGTTATCCGGCCCCTGGCGCTGAAACTGTACCAGGCAGCAAAGTGCCGGAACCTGATCCTGACGCTTGGCGAACGCGGCCTGATCGCATACCGGTCCCGCAACCAGCTGGAACTGGACGTGCGTTCCTTCTTTGCCGTCGACAGTTTCGCGGGTCAGGTCGTGGATGCCGTAGGTTCCGGCGATGCGCTATTGGCATACGCGACATTGGCTCACCTCTCGCATGGCAATGAAGTGGTCGCAACGGTTGTTGGCGCAATAGCCGGCGCCGTCGAGTGCGAACGGGATGGTAACGTTCCGGTTACCGCCGAGGATATCCGCAACAAGATCGATCTCATCGAACGCAAGGCAACCTTTGGCGGCAACTGCTGACGCTTTGCCGAAACGGAAACCATGAAAGTTATCGTCATCGGCCTTGGTGTACAGGGACATAAACGCAAACATTTTGCGGCTGAGGATTTTGTCGCTTCCGTTGATCCCGTAAACAGGGATGCGGAATATTTGGACGTGACGGAAGTGCCGCTGTCAGCGTATGACGCCGCACTTGTCTGCGTGCCGGATGACGAAAAGCTGGAATTGCTGAGCTACCTTGTAAGACACGGCAAACACATTCTCGTCGAAAAGCCGCTATGGATACAGGATGCGGCACGTTTCGAGGCGCTCGAATCGGCCGCCATATCGAATGGAGTGGTTTGCTATACCGCCTATAACCACAGATTCGAGCCGCATTTTCAAAGCATGCGGAACCTTATCGTTTCAGGGGAACTGGGCGAAATCTACCGTTGCCGGATGTTCTACGGGAACGGAACGGCGCAACTGGTCCGGGATTCCGAATGGCGCGATAAGGGCGCGGGCGTTTTGCCGGATCTAGGGTCGCACCTGCTCGATACCGCGTCGTTCTGGTTCGGCGACCTGGGCGATGATTTCCGGGTCGTCTCGGCGAGCCGCCACGAGAATGCGGCGCCGGACCATGTGGTTATCGCATCCGATACCACAAAGCCGAAGCTTGAGTTGGAAATGACGTTGCTCATGTGGCGCAACCATTTCACTTGCGATGTCCTTGCGGAGAACGGTTCGGCGCATATCGAATCGCTATGCAAATGGGGCCCCAGCACCTTCACGCATCGCAAGCGCGTGCGGCCATCGGGACGGCCGCCGGAAGAATCGGTGACTCTGGTTTGCGACGATCCGACTTGGGCGCTCGAATACGATCATTTCAGGGAGTTGTGCACCCGTGCCGCGCGGACTGACTTCGCCAGGGACAGGTGGCTGAACCGGATGCTTGGACGCCTTGGCGCAAGCGCGATGGAAATGGCAGGGAAATGACGTTACCCACTGTCGGCTTTGTCGGCATGACGCATCTGGGACTGAATTCGGCTGTTGCGGCGGCGGAAAAGGGCGTGTCTGTCATATGTGTCGACGTCGATTGTTCCCTGATCGACCAGCTGCGGACCGGCTATTTGCCCATCGCGGAGCCGCAATTCGCGGAACTCCTGGCAAAGAATAATGACTCCATCGTTTTCTCCAGCGACCTCACAACGCTGCAGCGCTGCGATCTGGTGTACGTCGCCCCCGATGTCGCGACGGATGAGGAAGGTCGCAGCGATTTGTCCGTCATCGATGCATTGCTCAATGCGGCGGCCACCAGTATCCGGCCCGACGCGGTTCTGGTTGTCCTGAGTCAGGTTCCGCCCGGGTTTACGCGGGCGCGATGCGCGGTCCACGGCATTTTATTTTACCAGGTGGAAACGCTGATATTCGGTCGCGCGATGGAGCGGGCGCTTTACCCGGAGCGCTACATTATCGGGGCGGCCGACCCCGTTGCCGAATTGCCGTCAGCCTATCAGGCGTTTCTGGAGCTTTTTTCCTGTCCGGTATTGAAGATGTGTTACGAAAGCGCGGAACTGGCAAAGATATCCATAAATTGCTGTCTGGTTGCGTCCATCAGCGTTGCGAATACGCTGGCCGAACTTTGCGAGGAAACGGGTGCGGACTGGTCGGAGATCGTCCCGGCGCTGAAGCTGGACAAACGCATCGGACAATACGCGTATCTGGCGCCGGGGCTGGGCATCGCCGGCGGCAACCTGGAACGCGACCTGGCGACGGTCATGGCACTGGCGGCCGAACATGGTACGGATGCCGGGGTTGTCTCTTCCTGGGTCGCAAACAGCGCCCACCGCAAATCCTGGCCATACCGGACTCTGCGTCGTGTCATCCTCGATCGCCATCGCGATGCGCATGTCGCGGTGCTTGGCCTCGCATATAAGGCGGATACCCACAGTACGAAGAATTCACCCGCGCTCGCCCTGCTGGAAAATATCCGGGATTGCCGCGTCACCGTGTACGATCCTGTGGTGCCGGCCACTGTCGCACCGGGAGTCGAAGGCAGGAAAGATGCGATAGAGGCGGCCAGAGATGCGGATGTACTGGTGATCATGACGCCCTGGGCCGCATTTCGGGAAATCTCGCCACAGGACCTGGCGGCGGTGATGCGCGGCCGGATCGTTCTCGATCCCTACAAGGTGCTGGATCGTGCGGCTGCCACATCGGCGGGACTGGAATATTACACGCTCGGCGTCGCCAGCGGGGCCGGAAACAGAATGGAAGACTGATGCTTGAACATCGAAACGCCATACCGTTAAAGCCCGTTCGCGTCGTCATTATCGGGGCAGGCGGTTTCGTCGGCGGCGCTTCCGCCGCCATGCTGGAAGCGCAGAATATCCCGACGCTTCGGATCGGGCGCGATTCGGTCGATCTGCTGACGTCTGACGCCATCGGGAAACTGATCGCGTTATTGAAGCCGGATGATGCCCTTGTCGTGGTTTCGGCGATAGCCCCATGCAAGACGGTTTCGATGCTCTCCGACAATATCCGCATGATGGAGAGCGTCTGTCTTGCGCTGGAAAAAGCGCCGGTCGCGCATGTGGCTTATATCAGTTCCGACGCCGTATACGCCGATGATACGAATCCCCTGACCGAAGAGTCGCGCATTCAGCCGGATTCCCTGCACGGCATGATGCATGCGGCGCGGGAACTGATGCTTCGCAGTGTTGTCGGCGATACGCCGTTTGCGGCGCTTCGCCCAAGCCTGCTATATGGCGTGGATGACCCCCATAACGGATATGGCCCGAATCAGTTCCGGCGGCGCGGACAGGCCGGTGAAGACATCGTTCTGTTTGGCGAAGGCGAAGAGCGGCGTGACCACGTCCTGATTGACGATGTGGCGGCGATTATCCTGAATGTATTGCTTCGGCGCAGCGCCGGGGCGCTGAATGTCGCCACGGGATCGGTCGCCTCGTTTCGTGACATTGCGGAACTGGTCGCGGGACATTTCGAAAAGCCGCCGCGAATTGTCGGCAGACCGCGTAGCGGGCCCATGCCGCATGATGGCTATAGGCCGTTCGACATCAGGGCCTGCAAGGCGGCTTTCCCGGATTTTCGCTATACGCCGCTGGCGGAAGGCATCGCCGTGACGCATGACAGATCAAAAGGACAGGAAATTGCCGGAACTTGACCTGCTTCGCAGTTTGCCGAAAAGCAAACGGAATATCAGTCAGCGCGAAACCGCCAAGACGCAGGACCTCATCGACCTCTCCCGACAGTACGGCAAGGATTACTTCGATGGATCCCGCGACGTTGGATATGGCGGATACCGGTATGACGGCCGCTGGGTACCGGTAGCAAAAGATATCGTCGCCCATTACGGCCTGCAGCCGGGCGACCGGGTACTCGACATCGGTTGCGCCAAGGGATTTCTGGTCAAGGACCTGCTGGCGGAGGGAATCGATTCTTACGGTGTGGACGTATCGGAATATGCCCTGATGCATTGCGAACCGGAAGCGGTTGGCCGCCTTCACCTCGGCAGCGCCGAACATTTGCCGTTTCCGGATAACAGCTTTGATGTCGTGCTCGCCATTAACACCCTGCACAACCTGAAAAAGCCGCAACTCATCGTAGCCCTGAAGGAGATGACCCGCCTGTCGACGAAGGGCGCGTTTCTGCAGGTGGACAGTTACCGGACGGTGGAAGAAAAAGAGATTTTCGAGTCCTGGGTATTGACTGCGTATACTCACGACTATCCCGAAGGATGGAAACGGATTTTCGACGAGGCCGGATATACCGGCGATTACTATTGGACCTTTATCTAGGAGCGATCGGCCGACGATGGATGAAACGACATCACGGAACAGTTTTGACCCGGACGCCGCGAAGCGCCGTTGCCTGGCCTTTCGCCGGCGCATCCTGGAAGTGTCGCAGCAGGTCACCGCGCTGCATATCGGTTCCGCATACTCCTGCACGGAAATTGTCGATTGCGTCTATTACGGTCTCATGAACCGCGGAGCCGACGGTACGACCAATGACCGGTTCCTGATGTCCAAGGGACATGGCTGCATGATCCAGTATGCCATACTTGAAGATCTGGGGATTTTGAGTCGAAAGGACATGGACGAATATTGCACGGCCGAAGGCATTCTCGGCTGTCACCCCGACTACGGAAACCCGGGAATCGAGGCGTCGACCGGATCGCTGGGGCATGGATTGTCGATGGCGGTGGGCATGGCCTATGCGACGAAGGTGGCCAGGGAAAACGGCCTCGTCTATTGCGTGCTGAGCGACGGCGAAGTCCAGGAGGGATCGACCTGGGAGGCGACCATGATGGCGTCTTCGTTCGGCGTGAATAACCTGGTCGCGTTCATCGACAATAATGATTTCCAGAGCCTGGGCCGGACGAGCGAGACGCATCCGAGTTTTTATCCGGTCAGGGAAAAATTTGAGGCGTTCGGCTGGGAATGCGCGGAAGTCGACGGGCATGAATCACTGGCGATTTTCGATGCCGTTAATTCGCGGCGCGGCGACAAACCGTTTATGGCGGTGTGCAAGACCACAAAGGGGAAGGGCGTCAGCTATATGGAAAATGTTCCGATCTGGCACTACCGTTCGCCCAGCCCGGAGGAATATCAGACCGCCTTGGAAGAGTTGGCCGGGGCGTCGTCATGAGGAACGTATTTTCTGAAACGCTTTATGAATGCGCAACGAAGGACCCCAGCATCTATATCGTCGTTGCCGATATCTCGCCAGCCGGCAGCATGATGAAATTTCGCGATGAGTACCCGGAACGGTTCCTCAATGTCGGTGTCGCCGAACAATCCATGATCGGTATTTGTGCGGGACTGGCGTTGAAGGGAAATCAGGCCTTCGCCTATACCATCGCGACGTTCACGCTCTACCGGCCGTTCGAAATGGTCCGCGACGATCTCTGTTACCAGAACCTGCCCGTGACCGTCGTCGGAATGGGCACGAGCGTGGTGTATTCGACCCTTGGCGGAACGCACCACACCCAGGAGGACGTCGCGATCGCCAGCGCGATTCCCAACATGCAGATCCTTGCTCCCTGCGATCCCCTTGAGGCGCGCCTCGCGACGATACACTGCGCGACGCAAAAAAAAGGCCCGGTATATCTGAAACTCGGCAAGGCTGGCGAACCCGTGCTCACCGGGAATGCCGAAGAGCCCTTTGAATTCGGAAAACTTCGTTACATCCAGAAGGGAAGCGATACCTGCGTGATTTCTTACGGGCCGATTACCAGCATGGCCTTTGAAATTGCCAATCAGTTGCGCGCCGAAGGCGAAACTGTATCGGTAATATCAGCTCATACGATAAAACCGCTGGATCGGGAAGGGGTTGTCCGGACACTGCGCAATCATAAAAGGGTGGTTGTTCTTGAAGAAAATGCGCCGCATGGCGGTCTGGGTTCCCGAATCAAGGAAATTGCCTGGGATATCAAAGCGCCGTGCGACCTGAAGTGTTTCGCCCTGAAGGACGAATTCATTCATTACTATGGATCTTATGAGGGATTGCTGGAAGCGCATGGATTAAGTACCCGACACATACTCAGCGCGTTGAAGCAAACGTAATGCGGCGCTGGCATTTACAGCGTTTGCGGCGCTATGGAATACTTGCGAACAAGAAAGGTTTCATAGCTCAATACATCTTAGTATTGAGATTTTGAAAGGCTGCCGTAAGGATCGGTCATGACACATAGAACAGAGCAAAAAGAATTATCGGTCATTATCCCTTGTTATAATGAAGAGAAAAATCTTTCTCCCTTATATGATCGATTATTACCAGTATTGCAGAAATGTGTCGAAAGTTATGAAATAATATTCATCGATGATGGAAGTACAGACAATACTGCTTCCAAGATTAATGAACTAAGTGTAGAGAATTCAAATATAAAGGGGCTGATTCTTTCGCGGAATTTTGGCAAAGAACTCGCGCTTTCGGCCGGGTTGCAATACGCTACTGGCCGGGCGTCAATATTAATTGATGCTGATCTCCAACATCCTCCAGAAATAATACCTGAAATGGTATCGAAATGGGTATCGGGAGCCAAAATGGTAACGGCGGTCAGGCGGGACCGAACGAAAGACAATTTTATTCGACGGCGGGGAAGTGCTTTTTTTTATTGGATATTCAATCTTATTGGCGAGGTAAAGCTAAATAAGTCGGCCGGAGATTTTCGACTGCTTGATCAGAGAATAGTACAAATACTGAACAATATGCCGGAACGCGCCCGGTTTTCAAAGGGACTCTTTTCGTGGATTGGTTTTAATCCGGAAACCGTGGTGTTTGATGTAGAAACCAGGCATGCCGGGAGTGCGAAATTTAATTTATTAAAACTAATGATTTATTCAATTAGTAGTGTTGTTTCCTTCAGTATTGCGCCGATCAGAATATGGTTTCTTATTGGATTATCTGTTTTATTAATTTGCGCAATTTATGCTGTGATCGTTATCGTTGAAGTGCTTTTTTATGGAATCAAGCAACCTGGTTATATCACGACTATTTTTCTCATAATATTATTCGGCGGCATTCAAATGCTTTCACTGGGTATTTTTGGCGAGTATATTGGTCGAATTTTGCTGGAAGTAAAAGGGCGGCCGCAATTCATAGTTGCGGAGGAATTAGGCTTTTCCGATGGCGAAAAATAAATATTTCGAAGATTTCCGATTTATGCACCACGTTAATGTTCTATCACGTGAGGTAGAGCAGATTCACTCACTACTCAATTGTTCTTGATATTTATTAATTACGCTCTGCAGTTGGCCAGATGTTGCCCTGAGTTGCGCGTCGATTTTATTTTGAGGGATAGGTTCATTTGCTGTAGAGCCATAGTTTTCGGGTAAGATATTTCTTACATCGAAACCTTCTTCGACGCTTTCTATATCAAAATCTTCATCCTTAAGGTCTGAGTACTTAATGATCGCATTGGTCCACGCAAATAACCAGAACTGAAAATAATTCAATCGCCCCTTGATATGAGGTCGCCGTAAAATAAGACTAAATCCCTTGCAGGCATAATAGAAACAGTTGGGCCGTTGTAGCAGTTTTAATAGCCGGGCCAACATTTGCAGGGACGCGGTAGGGTCTTTTGCTAACGCCCTGAGGTAATCTTTGATATTTCCAAAACCGGCGTTCCCCTCCAAAGGAATGAAGTTTCCACTTTCCAGAAGTTCAAAATAGTTTTTTAATCTTCGGTACTGATAATCTCCCTTGGTAAACTCAGTGACAAACGTCTTAAATCCATTAACCAAATGCTCTTTTGGCATTAGATATTTTATATTGGACTGGTACTTATATCCCCCGAGCCCGAAATGGATATCGCGTAATCGTCCGGATAACTTCATACGTCTGTACAACGGCGTTCCTGGCAAGGCGACAAGCAGGGAAGGGTCGCCCGAAAGCAATCTCGAATCATCCAAACCTTTTAACGTCGCTTCAAAGCTTTGGGGACTGTCAGAGTCAAATCCTTGAATTAAGCCCGCGACGACAATAAAGCCGTATGACTGTATCTGGCAGACGGCTTCCGCCAAGCCCGCAGCAATATTTTGAACTTTTGCCGTTTCCAGCAACGAGTTTGTATCAAAGCTTTCGATACCTATGAAGAGCAAATCAAATCCGCATCTCCGCATTTTTTTGAGTATATTTGGCATCTTGTAGACGTTGATCGTCAGCCATGTATAAAGCCCTGGCCTAAATCCGGTGCGGTCTTGCCATTTTATAATTTCATCGAGTAAATGTTCGGCGGCACGGATGTCACCAATAAAATTATCGCAGGCCATAAGAAAATTTCTTACGCCGTTCCGGCATAAAAAATCCATTTCAGCAATGATGAGTTCAGTGCTCTTGATATGTGTTCTGTTGTTGTCCGGGAGAGTTCGAATATCACAGAATTCACAAAGAAAAGGACATCCCCTTGATATTTCAACGACACCACCATAATAGCGTGACAGCGTCGGTTGAACGAAAGCTTCGTCTATCATTCGCGCTTTCATGACGGGAAAGCGGTGCATGGCGCGAAGTATGGGAGGAATATCGCGCCTTTCACGAACGGCACGGACAATTTCCGTAATTAATTCTTCGCCGTCACCTATGCATATAGTGTCGAAGGCCGCGAGTTGGTCCAGTTTCCCGGCGAGATCGAAAGACATACAGATCGGACCACCGATAATATGCTGCGCATCCGGGAACTTTTTTCTGTAATATTCGCAAAGTTCATTCAGGATACCGCAATCTTGATTAATACCGCTATAAAGGAAAACGTCGGCAGATTTTATGCCTTCTTTTGAATCAAATCGATTGTCATACAATTTTAGCGTATATTCGCCATTTTTGGGAATATATGATGCAAGTGTATACGCCCATAGCGGCCCAAATGTTGCGCCATAGGTTTGAGTTTTCGCGTATACTGGATCTGGCGCATGGACAAATATGCAATGCGTTGGCTTGGTCATATTCACCCAAGTCTTCTCTGCCTGTTAAGTAGCATTAGACAAACAGGAAATAAGCAGCAATAAGCAGTTTTTATTTTTAATATAACTTGAACTCTGGACGGACACAAGGCGTTTTATTTTGTTGCGCCGGATTGAGTAATGCGTTGGTAGAGCATTCCGTTTAGTATTGGGAACTTTATTTATTGCGTTTCCTGCTTGTCGTATTTACGACTTGATCAAGATCGTATAGCATTATGTTTCGTTTCTCTATAGTTCTCTGCTTAGTCATACTACATTATTTTTTTGTTTATTCAAGTTGGCGCTCCAATTGGATGTGGTATTGAAATCCGAATAGTGCGGTTTTTCTTTCGCGGCTACCTGGAATCAAATAATTACATGTATTAATGTCATAATTTCAGGAAATTATTATGCCAACTAGTGTTGATGCGAAAATTTACGCGCATCATGTCGGTGCGCGCGGGTTTGCCGCGCCATTCGGGTGCCCTCCACGCTTCGACGCTGACATTGTCCAGATTCTATATGAAGCAGACGCAGATTGCGCCGAACAGATGCGTAAGTCCGACAATAAGACGAATCGATACGTGCTTCCGTATTGTATTGGCGGCGAAAATCGCCGCGGAACCCTGAACGTCACCGTCAATCCATACGGCAGTTCCGTATATGTGCCGAATAAAGAATATGCGTCTTATTACGGCGAAGTTTATCCTGGCGACGACGTCTATGACGCCATTTTTGGTGAATGGTGCCGTACCGAGAAGGTCGTCGATGTCGATATCGTCAGCCTGGACAGCCTGTTTGATGATGGGCTTGTGCCCGTGGCTGCACCTCCTGATATCCTGTCGCTCGATACCCAGGGCAGTGAAAGCGATATCATTCGCGGCGCGAAAAAAACGATCCGGCGCGGTGTCCTTGCCCTGGCAACGGAAATAGAATTCCACCCGATATACAGCGAACAGCCGCTGATCGACGATATCCTGCGGCAGGCTAGGGAACTGGGTTTCCACTTTGCCGGATTTCTGCATACCAGCGATGAAATTTCGCCATACCGGTCCCCGGTCGGCTTGCGCGGCAGGTCATTCCTGGCGTTCGGCGATGCGCTGTTCCTGCGCAAGGTTGAAACGTTGAAGGATTTGGCCGAGAACGACGAACATCACTATGTGATGTCACTAAAGCTGGCGTTCATAGCAATTGTGTTCGGCTTCACGGAATACGGCATGGGGGTTCTGGCCCATGCCGAGACGATAATGTCAGAAGAAGAAGCGCCGGCGGATATCCAGTCCCGGGTGTATTTTGTGTTCCTGATGCGCCTGAAGAAAGCCGCTCGAAAGATGGATCAGCTGTATCTGAACACCCGCGTGGATCCGGAACCGTCAAAACCGCTCAAACTGGAGCCCGATGCCTATATCGACAGCAAGTTGGTGCAATGGAAACGGCGGACCAAATCGACGATTTCGCAGGAATACCGGATTTTTTATCGTACCGTCTGTAATGTCGCGGACAGGGGCGGTCGCTTTGTCTGGTGGGAGCCATTCCGATATCCCAGACGCTTCGTTCTTCGGGTCGTCGCGAAAACACTTCGGTATATGGACCGGTTTATTGATCCCATTCCACTGTGGTCGCCGTTCCACCGCTCCATGACACTCATTGAGCAGATATTCAACGAATATGAACTGTATTGGGCGCTCGCGATAATTCAGACCAGACGCAAGCGTACCATGAGTGTTCTGCGCAGGAAGCCGCACGCCTATACGGTAACGCCAGGGCAAAGGGATGAACCCTAACCTCAGGGGTGTGTTCGGGCATGGCAGATTCCAGGATAGTCAATAAGGTCAATAACCCGGCGGCAATGGGGACGTCATTCCGCCGTGAATTCGCGAATTGGGACGGATTGCGAACTGTCTGCCTGACATTCGATCAGGATTGGGCGCCTGATTTTATGGTCACCGAAATCCTGGATCTCCTCGATCGTTACGCTGCAAAGGCGACGTTTCTCGCCACCGGGCCGTCCGATGTCCTGTCCGGGCGTGCAGCGGCCGCCGGGCATGAAATCGCGCTCCATCCCAACCTCGCCGCGGGATCGACCCAGGGTCGCAATATTGAAGAAATTGCAACGGGGCTAAGGCGCGCGTTCCCGCAGGCTGTCGGAACGCGGTTTCATCTTTTGGGGCATTCCTACCGCGACCTGATGGTGCTGTCGCGCCACGGTTTCCTGTATGACGTATCCTCGTTACGGTTCAATTGTCCCTACCTGTTGCCGGCATGGCATGCGGATATCCGTATGACGCTGCTGAGCTATTGCTGGGAGGACGGTTTCTCGGTCGACGGCGATTTTCCCTCATCGGTGGACAGTATCGACCTGGATTCGCCGGGGATGAAAATCCTTAATTTCCATCCGTTGAACGTGTATCTGAACTGCGAACGAACCGATCAGAAAACCGCGTTTCAGGCCGCTATTCCCAACTTATCCTGTTGTACAATGGAAGAATCCGCCGCGTTTCGAAATGCGGGGAAGGGTAGTGGGCAGGTGTTGCATGACCTGTTGCAGCTTCTGGACCAGCGGAACGTTGAATGCGTTACACTTCGCGACCTCGTTGCGGCTTCGTTGCGTGAAGTCGGGGAATAAATTCATTTGCATTGTCCCGGGCGCGGCAATCGCATCATCGGTTAAATACAGGGGTAGAAGTAGTAATGAAGGAAAGTTCTCCGGTTCGCCTGATTACAATTGTCTGGGGCGATGAATATTGCGACCGCATTGTGAATATTACGCTTCCGTCGATTCTGGCTCCTGGAAACCTGCCGACACTGGTCGAAAAATTCAGTTGCGAACTGGTCATCGTCACCGAAAAGCGCTTGTACGAACGTATCGACAATAGCGCCGCCGGTTTGGCGGTAAAAAAATACTGCAATATTCGATATGTGGCGATTGATGACCTGATTGAGGGAAACGCAGGTTACGGCATGTCGCTTACCTATGCGCTTCACCGCGGCTTCGACGACCTTGGTGACGCGATGAAGGATTATTTCCTGATATTTTTCAATGCGGACTTCATTCTGGCCGATGACAGTTACCGGGTTTTGGCGGAACATATGGCAGCCGGCGAAGAGCTGATTTTCGCGCCAAGCTATTGCGTTAATGCCGGCCAGGTGCTTCCGATGCTGTCAGCGAAGAAAGATCAGGAAAGTAGTGTCATTGCGTTTGAAAAGCGCGACATGGCGCGCATTGCCCTAGCCTATCGCCACAATACCGTCCGGGCAAAGACCATCAACCAGCAGATGTTCCATATGCATGTTACGGACCAGTTCTACTGGAATATCGATCAACACACGCGGTTGGGGCGGCAACTGCCAATCGCCATCGTGTGCATGAAACCGCAAAATGTGGTGACCGAGCCGTTGTGCTTTTGGGACTATTCGACAATTTCCCTGCTGTGCCCGACGTCAAATCGCTGTGTTCTTGGCGATTCAGACGACTTCCTGATGATTGAGCTTCGCGATGAAGGAACGTTCCAGGAACTGATGACGATCGGACAGACGACACCGGCGGAGATTGCCGAAGGACTTGGCAATTACATGACAGCTGACCAGTTCGAGATGGGTCATTATGGTCTTGTGCTACACGACCGGGACCTGCCGGAATGCTACGACTCCGAACTGGCAAAGTTTAATGCCTATATGGACGACGTCTACCGGCGCATTCCCAAAGAGCCGGTCAGCTATATCAATCACCGGTTCTGGCTCGGGCAGGTGCGCGACCATGCCGCAGCCGTTGCCGAGGTTCGAAGGGTCCAGGTCGCGACCAGGTATCGGGCCGATCTGATCGCCGGCGTGCAGTCGACGCCGTTGTCCGGCGAGACCGGCGCGACGATTGTGACGGTGCGCGAAGACAGCAAGCGGGCAAAAAATTCATTTGCGAAGACCCTGGCGGGAACACTGTACCTGAAACTTTTCGGGCAGGTGCCACGCGTGACAAAATGGCATCCGTATTGGGCCGAACTGCATACGGTTGTGGATCGGATTGACAAGGCTGTTGCCGGCAAAAAGCCTCATAGTTTTATTCTGACGCAGGTCAACGGTCCGGTCTCGCAGATATTCGACACGATCCCCGGCACATATGTAAAAATGACGCCGCTGGATTTTTTAAAAACCAATATTCCGCTTGATGCCGGAATGTTCGACCTGGTGTTTTGCGACCTCAATTGGGTGGAATGCGTGGAATTACCACGATATTACCATTACCTGCGGATGCGCATCCGGCCCGGCGGAACAATGCTGATATACACATCTGCCGGCGAACTACGGGGCCTGCAGAAAAATGGCGTCGCCGTCATCGTCGAATTTGCGCCGGTCTTCGATACGGCAAGGTTCTATTTTGGCGGATCGCTCAAAAGCGCCGTCATGCTCGACAGGTATAAAGCCGTCGTCGGCGATACCTCCCTAACGCCCGGTTCCCGGGAGTATCTTATACGTCACGCCAAATTCATGCTGAAGAACGCCCACCGGGCGCGATTGGCGAATCTGGATGCCGAGAAGACTCCGGTTCACCGGATCTCCGATATGCGGACGAGTATGACGATTGAGATCCCGGTAAACTAAGCCCCGAATGCAGCCGCCGGTACGGGTGGGGTAGTCTGGACTTCAGGTATTTCGATAATTGCAGACAAAGTGTGTGATTTCTGTAGTTTAGCCCGCTATACCAACCCAGTTGCTTACGGGGGATTTAGCAGACCATGTCCATACTTGTTACCGGCGCGGCCGGATTCATCGGCTTCCATGTCTCCAAAGCCCTCCTCACGCGTGGCGAGTCTGTGATCGGCGTCGACAACATTAATGATTATTACGCCGTGTCGCTCAAGAAAGCCCGCTGTGAACGGCTGACTGCGCGGCGTGGGTTCACCTTCCACAAGGCGGATATTTCCGATCGAGACGCAATGCTTGAAATCCTGTCCCGACACAAGGACATCACCTGCATAATTCACCTCGCCGCGCAGGCCGGCGTGCGCTACTCCCTGCAGAATCCGGCCGCCTATATCCAGACAAACATCGTCGGTCACTTTGTAATGCTCGAATTGTGCCGTAATTTGGACCGGCTGGATCATTTCGTATATGCGAGTTCGTCGTCGGTATATGGCGGAAATACAAAACTGCCCTTTGCGGTCGGCGATCCGACGGATACGCCGTCGTCCCTGTATGCCGCGACGAAAAAGGCCGATGAACTGATGTCGCACTGCTACAGCCATCTGTTCAGGGTACCGGCCACGGGATTGCGGTTTTTTACCGTTTACGGACCATGGGGTCGTCCCGACATGGCGGCGTATATTTTCGCGAAGGCAATATCCGAAGGCCGTCCGATTCCCGTGTTCAATTTTGGCAAAATGCAACGGGATTTTACTTATATAGACGATATCGTAGCTGGAGTGATTGCCGTTGCCGATGGCCCGCCGAAAGGGAGGACCGCCGCACCGCACCGCGTCTACAATATCGGGAATAACCAGTCCGAACCGCTTTTGGGTTTTATTGCCCAATTGGAAAAATCGCTGGGTCGTAAGGCGGAACTGGATTTACAGCCAATGCAGCCTGGTGATGTAAAGGCAACTTTTGCCGATATCAGCGATATAAAGCGCGACTACGGATTTTCCCCAACCACATCGATCGAGACGGGCATTCCGAAATTCATTGCGTGGTTCCGCGAATACCACAAAATATGAAACCGCATCGATTTCATCCTGTGGGGCAAGAAACTCGAGGAGGATCCTCGTGCCGGTTGGCACGGCCGGACTGTCACGAAGCGTGACGGCGGTTACAGTAGTTCGGTTTGGAAAGTAGGTGATCTTTTGATTTTTAAAATACGCCGCGCAACAGGTTTCAGCAGGTGCAGGCGTGAAAAGAATGGTAACATATCGTTACTTGGCTTAAGGCAGGAAATGTCTCAGGTTGCGTCCCGGAAACAGTCAACACGCAAACAGGCTTGGAGAAACCACGGTGTACTGTGAAAATACCGCCGTCGTTATTCTGGCGGCGGGAAAGGGCACGCGCATGCGTTCCGCCCGTTCAAAAGTCTTGCACAAGATTGGCCAGCATCCGCTGCTGGGGCATGTCCTCAGCACCGCGGCGGCGCTAAACCCGGAAAAAATCATTGTCGTCGTGGGTCCTGATATGCCCGCCGTTGCCGCCGTTGCTGCGCCGCATCCGGTTGTCGTGCAGCACATGCAGCGCGGTACAGCCGATGCCGTCAAACCCGCCAGGGAAGCGCTTGCGGATTTTGCCGAAGGCACTGTATTCATTCTCTATGGCGATACACCGTTTATCCGGAAAGAAACATTATTATCCATGCTGAAAGAACGGGCCGCCGGTTCGGATATCGTCGTTCTCGGCTTTCGTCCAGACGATCCGGCCGAATACGGGCGGCTGATTCTGGGGCAGGGACAGTTGCTTGAACGGATTGTCGAATTTCGGGAGGCGGATGATACGGAAAAGGCGGTGGGTCTTTGCAATTCGGGTGTCCTTGCGGTCGATGCCGCCCGATTGTTCCCGCTGATCGATCAGGTGCGTGACAACAACGAAAAAGGTGAATTCTACCTGACCGACATCGTCGCGCTGGCGCGTCGTGAAAATGCGACCTGCACTGTGGTTGAAGCCGAAGCCGATGAATTACAGGGGATAAACAGCCGTTCGGATCTGGCTGTCGCGGAAGGCTACTGGCAACAGTTGCGGCGGGCGGAAGCGATGGAGAACGGCGTGACTCTCCTTGATCCCGCCACGGTATATTTCAGTTACGACACGGTGCTCGAAGCGGACGTAACCATCGGACCCAATGTGGTTTTCGGCCCGGGCGTAACTGTCGGACGCGATTCTGAAATAAAGGCGTTCAGCCATCTTGAGGGAGCAACAGTGGGCGAAGGAGTCACGGTAGGACCCTTCGCGCGACTGCGTCCCGGAGCAGTTCTGGAAAACGGCGCGTTTGTCGGCAATTTCGTCGAGGTCAAAAATGCGGTCATGGGGACTGGCGCCAAGGCGAGCCATCTGTCCTATATCGGTGATACCGATGTGGGTGAAAATGCCAATATCGGCGCCGGGACGATTACCTGCAATTACGACGGATTCTTCAAATACCGCACGACGATCGGCAAGGGCGCCTTCATCGGATCCAATTCCGCGCTGGTGTCCCCGGTAAATATCGGGGACGGCGCGATTATCGCGGCCGGCAGCGTTATCACGGACGATGTTTCGAGCAGCGCCCTTGCGCTGGGGCGGGGAAAGCAGGCGGAAAAGCCTGGCTGGGCTCTGGCGTTTCGAACGGAGCAGCAGGAAAAGAAAGATCGTTTGAAGCACGGCAAGGATTGACCGGAACATGTGTGGAATTATCGGAATAATCGGCGAGCGGTCCGCGGCGCCGCTTCTCGTCGAAGGGCTGAAACGTCTGGAATACCGCGGTTATGATTCCGCCGGGGTCGCAACGCTGGTCGATGGCCATATCACTCGCCGGCGTGCCGAGGGGAAAATTGTCAACCTTCAGTCCGTTTTGGACAAATCGCCCTTGTCGGGCAAAATCGGGATTGGCCATACGCGTTGGGCAACCCATGGTTTGCCGACAGAACAGAATGCCCATCCGCACGCCACCAAGCGTGTGGCCCTGGTCCATAACGGGATCATCGAAAATTTTCAGACGCTGCGTAATACGCTCAAGGGGCAGGGCCGGGTTTTCGAAAGCGAAACGGACACGGAAGCGGTTGCGCATCTGCTGACCAGCCTCCTTGAAGAAGGGCTGAGCGCGGAGGAGGCTGTCGCAAAGACGTTGCCGCAACTGGAAGGCGCCTTTGCACTGGTCATGATTTTCAGTGGCAACGAGGATTTGATGATTGGCGCCCGGCGCGGCAGTCCCCTTGCGATCGGCTACGGCAACGGCGAGATGTATTTCGGGTCGGATGCACTGGCCCTGGCGCCGCTGACCCAGCAAATCTGTTATCTGGAGGAAGGCGACTGGGCCGTTGTATCCCGCAAGGGCGCGCGAGTCTTTGACGATAACAATAAACCTGTCGAACGAAAGACCGTCGAAACGGCGCTGTCCGGCGCCCTGATCGGCAAGGGAAATTACCGCCATTTCATGTTGAAGGAGATTCATGAACAGCCGGCGGTTATTGGCGATACGCTGCATGCCGTGCTCAACCCGGCGACCCGAAAAATCACCCTGCCGCCGACGAACTGCGATCTGGCTTCTGTACCTCGGATCACCATAAGCGCCTGCGGCACCGCCTATTATGCCGGCCTGGTTGCTAAATACTGGTTTGAAAAATATGCCCGGGTCCCCGTCGAAATCGATGTCGCCTCCGAATTCCGTTACCGCAATGCGCCGCTCCCGGATGGCGGGCTGTCGCTGTTTGTAAGCCAGTCTGGCGAAACGATGGATACGCTGGCGGCGCTGCGTTACTGTAAGGCGGCGGGGCAGCACATCATGTCCGTAGTCAATGTTCCGGAATCCAGCATCGCGCGTGAAAGCGATACGGTCTTGCCAACCTTCGCCGGGCCTGAAATCGGCGTCGCGTCGACAAAGGCATTCACGACTCAGCTCACGGTGCTTGCCTGTATTGCACTGGAAGCTGCCCGGATGCGCGGCGCATTGGATGGGCGACAGGTCAGTAACCTGGCAAATGCCCTGGCGGAAGTCCCGGGCCGGCTGGCGGAGGTTCTGAACAATCTGAGCGAATACGAAAGAATAGCCCATATCCTGGTGGATGCGCGGGACGTGCTGTATCTCGGTCGCGGCACCGCTTATCCGATCGCTCTGGAAGGCGCGCTGAAGCTGAAGGAAATTTCTTACATCCACGCGGAAGGCTATGCTGCCGGCGAAATGAAGCACGGCCCTATCGCGCTTATCGACGAAAATGTTCCCGTCATCTGTATTGCGCCGGGGAATGATCCGCTGTTCGACAAGACCATGGGCAATGTGCAGGAAGTCATCGCCCGCGGCGGTATCGTGATCTTCCTGTCGGACAAGGAAGGGATCGCCAAAATGGAAAGCCAGGCGAAGCCGAAGGCCTGCCTGATGCTCCCGGAAGTCGATCCCTTTGTCGCCCCTATCCTTTACGCGATTCCCGTGCAGCTACTGGCCTATTTCACGGCTGTCCTGAAGGGTACGGATGTGGATCAGCCGCGAAACCTGGCCAAGAGCGTGACCGTCGAATAGGCCTCAACGGCCGATGAAGACGGGCTCCCGCTTTTCCATGAAGGCCTGGCGCCCCTCCTGGTAATCGGCGCTGTTGAAGCAGTCTTCCGATATTTTGGCGAGCATGGCCATGTCGCGCTGGCTTTCGTCTTTCAGAACCTCCTTGATCGTTACCTTGGAGGCATTGACCGAAAGCGGGGCGTTGCGGCTGATTGTCCTGGCGACCTCCGTTACCGTCGATTCCAACTGATCAACGGGAACGACACGGTTCAACAGCCCGGCATGCAGGGCTTCCGTAGCGTTCAGGCGCCGTGCGGTGAACATGATCTCATTCGCCATTGCCGGACCAACCAGCTGCACCATTCTGCGCAAGGAATCGAAATTATAGGCGATACCCAGGCGGCCGGCGGGAACGCCAAGCTGGGCATCGTCCGACGCAAAACGCATGTCAGCGCTCATGGCCACGGCCAGCCCACCGCCAAGGCAGTAGCCATTGATCATCGCAATCAACGGTTTCTTCAGGTTCGCTAACAGCGCTTTTGCACCGTCTGACGCCTGTGCATAACGCTCGGCTGCTTCCGCGTCGTTGCGTTTTTCCTTGAACTCGGAAATATCCGCCCCGGCCACGAAGGCCTTGCCGCCGGCGCCTTTCATGACGATGACGCGGACCTTATCGTCGGCTTCGAAATCCTTCAGGATGACGTCAATGGCCTCCCACATTTCCAGCGAGGTTGCGTTGCGCCGCGCCGGGTTGTTGAAGGTCATCCAGCCGATTCCGTCGGATTTTTCGGCCAGCATCTTGTCTGTGTTCAATTTCATCACTGTATCGTCCTTCCTTCAGATCACGCCGGCTTCACGGAACGCCTTGATGGCGGAGTCGTCATATCCCGCTTCCTTCAGCACTTCCTCTGTGTGTTCGCCCAGTTCTGGCGTTGCCCGCACAATGTGGTCGGGGGCCGGTGTCCCTGTCAGGTTTACGGCTTGCCGGATTATATTGATTTCACCCAGCGTAGCATGCTGCGCCGGCTGCGCCATTTTCAGATGCTTGACCTGCGGATCGGCGAAGACCTGGTCGATGGAATAGATCGGTCCGCAGGGCACGCCGGCCTCGTTCAGCAAGTCGATCCATTCCTGGCTTTTGCGCGACTTGGTGATATTGGCAATCTTTTCATTCAGTTCGTCGCGGTTCTTCGAGCGGCCTTCGAACGACTGGTATTCCGGATTTTCCAGCAACTCGTTGGCGCCGATCGCTTTGCAGAAGCGCTTGTACAATTCCGCACCCGACGCGGCGATGTTGATGTGGCCGTCCGCTGTGGGATAGACCCCTGTGGGGATGCTGGTGGGATGGTTGTTACCGGCCTGCGGTGCGACTTCATGGCCCATGGTCCAGCGAGAGGCCTGGAAGTCGAGCATCTGGATGATCGATTCCAGTAGCGACGTATGGACCCATTGGCCCTCGCCGGTCACTTCCCGGTTCAGGAGCGCGATCAGGATACCCTGGGCCAGGAACATGCCGGACGTCAGGTCGCAGATCGGAATGCCGACCCGCACCGGACCCTGTCCGGGAATGCCGGTGATCGACATCAGCCCGCCCATACCCTGCGCGATCTGGTCGACGCCCGGTCGTTTGCCATAGGGGCCATCCTGTCCGAAACCGGCGATGCTGCCGTAAATGATGCGCGGATTGACCTTCTTCACTTCGTCATAATCGATGCCGAGCCTGTATTTCACGGCGGACCGCATGTTTTCGACGATGACGTCGGCATTTTCGGCGAGCTTCATGAAGATCGCCTTGCCTTCGGGATCCTTCAGATTGATCGTAAGGCTGCGTTTGTTTCGGTGCAGGTTCTGAAAATCGAAGCCATGGCGCGAACCGGTCAATCCGCCCTTGTCCTTGTTGATCGCGGACGGCGCTTCGATTTTAATGACATTGGCGCCCCAATCCGCAAGCTGCCGGACGGCAGTCGGCCCCGCGCGATGCGCTGTCAGGTCCAAAACGGTGAAGCGGGATAACGGCAGGTGATTCTGGGTCACGGGATGGCGCTCCTGAGTATCAGAGAAAATTAACCCCCCTATTATTATCTTTCCACGAGCAACGACAACCTTTCCGTATAATCTTGGGCAGGGGGTGGCCGTCACGCTACCGTTTGCCGCCGGGTCGGGTTAGTCTGTCCTGAGAATATTTTCAGCTAATTGCGGAGGGGGAGACAGACATGGTGCAACGCTATCCTCTGATGGTTCCGGGAGCAACCTCGGATCGCGACGTGACCGTGTGGGCGCCCTGGGACGGGGCGGAGATAGCAACCGTTGCGGTTTCCGATCTGGCGACGGTGGAAACCGCACTGGAGACAGCCGCCCGCCTGTTCCGGGACCGCGATGGCTGGCTGCCTGTCGACAAGCGCATCGACATTCTGGAAAAAACCGCCGAGATCATGAGGGGACGCTTCGAGTATCTTGCCGTCGAAGCGGCGCGGGAAGGTGGCAAGCCGCTGCCAGACAGCCGCGTCGAAGTCGCCCGCGCAATTGACGGTGTGAAACTCTGCATCGAATCGTTACGAACCCAGCATGGCATCGAAATACCGATGGGCCTGAACGCCGCGTCGATGAACCGCCTGGCGATGACGACCCATGAGCCCATCGGCGTCGTCGTCGCCGTCAGCGCCTTCAATCATCCGCTGAACCTGATTGTCCACCAGGTGGCGCCAGCGGTAGCCGTTGGCTGTCCCTGTATCGTGAAACCGGCCGAAGTGACGCCGTTATCCTGCATCCGGTTTGTTGAAATTTTGCGGGAGGCGGGGCTTCCAGAGGAATGGTGTCAGGTTACTGTTACGGGAGGCCGCGAGGTATCCCAGAAACTGGTCACCGATCCGCGCGTCGGGTTTTTCAGTTTTATCGGGTCGGCAAAAGTCGGCTGGATGTTGCGCGCCAATCTGGCGCCGGGCACGCGCTGCGCCCTGGAACACGGCGGCGCCGCGCCGGTAATCGTTGCCGAGGATGCCGATCTGGCGCGTGTGATTCCCCTTCTGGCCAAGGGCGGATTCTATCATGCCGGGCAGGTCTGCGTTTCGGTGCAGCGTGTGTTCGCGCATGAGTCCATTGCCCGGACTGTCGCGGAGGGTATCGCGGCCGAAGGCGCCAGGATGCCTGTCGGCGACCCCACACTGGCAACGACAGAGATCGGCCCGCTTATCAGGACCAAGGAAAACGATCGGATCAATGAATGGGTGCAGGAGGCGGTTGCCGCTGGCGCCGAGATCATCCTGGGCGGCAACAAGATTTCGGCAAGCTGCCATGAGGCGACGGTTCTGTATGACCCGCCTGCTGATGCGCTGGTGAGTACGCAGGAAATATTCGGGCCGGTCGTCTGCGTTTATCCCTATTCGGATATCGACGATGCCATCGCGCGGGCGAATTCCCTGCCTTTTGCCTTTCAGTCGGCGGTCTGTACGCAAAATCTGGATATGGCGATGCGTTGTTTCCGGCGGCTCGAGGCCAGCGCAGTCATGGTCAACGATCACACGGCATTCCGGGTCGACTGGATGCCGTTCGCAGGACTGAAGCAATCCGGCTATAACGTTGGCGGGATCCACCACACGATGCACGACATGCAGTTCGAGAAGATGCTCGTGATCCGTTCTCCCGAACTTTAAGGCCGCTTAGTCTTCTATGTTCCGGTCCTGCTCGGGCAGGGGATAGGCAATGGCGAGCCCCTCCAGGTCCTCTGCCTGTAGCAGGTCGAGTATGCGTGGGACATCGTGTTCCTGCGCACCCATGATAAAGGATCCGCCCGGGGAAATACGCATTGTCGGCCCGATATGGCATTTTCCCATGCAGTGCAGGCGGTTGAATTCATATGGCAGCCCGCGTTTCGCAATGCCTGCCTCCAGGGCATCGGCCAGTTCCCGGCTACCGCGTGCGCCGCAGGATGGCAGAATGTTGCCTGCGCGAAAATTGACGCAGATATTTATTCTGCGCTGCCCCGCTCCGTTGCTGTCTTTCATGCCTGATCCTGTCCGTTACACCACCTAAACGTGATAACGACGTTCGCAAAATGCGCAATGCCGCCGTCAATCGGATCTATGATACGCCAACACGACAATCCGCACCTTTTTCCCGTGGCGAATCACACCACATAATAAGCTATGCATTCACCAACGCCGGAGCCGGAACATGGATCTTCAGGACAAAAGTCTGTTTCACGAAAAATGCTATATTGACGGGCAGTGGATTGACGCCGATGGCGGGGAGTCCATCCCGGTGAATAACCCGGCAACGGGCGAAATCCTGGGTACCGTACCGAAGATGGGCGCCGCTGAAACCGCCCGCGCGATCGATGCCGCCAATGCGGCTATGCCGGCATGGCGCGCCAAAACGGCCAAGGAAAGGGCCGTCATCCTGCGCAAATGGTACAACCTGATGCTGGAAAACCAGGAGGACCTGGCTGTCCTGATGACGCTGGAGCAGGGGAAACCTCTTGCGGAAGCGCGCGGCGAAGTTCTGTATTCGGCTTCCTTTATCGAATGGTTCGCCGAGGAAGGGAAACGTATTTACGGCGATATAATTCCGACGCCGAACGCCAACTGGCGCATTGTCGTTTCCAAGGAGCCCATCGGCGTTTGCGCCGCCATCACGCCATGGAATTTTCCGTCAGCCATGATTGCGCGCAAGGTGGGACCCGCACTGGCCGCCGGTTGCACGATGGTTTGTAAACCCGCCACCGCAACCCCGTATTCCGCATTGGCCATGGCCGACCTTGCGGCGCGCGCTGGCGTGCCGGCGGGCGTGTTCAGCGTGCTCACCGGGTCGTCGTCGGCCATCGGCGGCGAAATGACCTCCAATCCGATTGTTCGCAAACTGACATTCACCGGATCGACCGAAATCGGCAAGCTGCTGGCGGAACAATGCGCCGGGACCATGAAGAAGCTCAGCATGGAACTGGGCGGCAATGCCCCCTTCATTGTCTTCGATGACGCCGATCTGGATGCCGCCGTTGAAGGCGCCATTGCCTCTAAATACCGGAATGCCGGGCAGACCTGCGTTTGCGCCAATCGGATGCTGGTGCAGGACAGCGTCTATGAGGAATTTGCCGAAAAGCTGTCGCAGGCTGTGAGCGGTTTAAAGGTCGGCAATGGCATGGACTCCGGTATCAACCAAGGGCCGATGATTGACATGGCGGCGGTCGAAAAGGTGGAAGCGCATATCGCCGATGCGGTCGGAAAAGGTGCCCGCGTCGTCATCGGTGGCAAGCGGCATGCGATGGGAGGTACGTTTTTCGAGCCGACGGTCCTGTCGGAAGTCACCACCGATATGGCGGTGACACGCGAGGAAACCTTCGGACCCGTCGCACCCCTGTTCCGCTTTAAAACCGAGGAAGAGGCGATCCGGATGGCGAATGATACGGAATTCGGCCTCGCGTCCTATTTCTATAGTCGGGATATCGGCCGCGTATGGCGCGTATCCGAGGGGCTGGAATACGGAATCGTCGGCGCGAATACCGGCATTATCTCTACAGAAGTCGCGCCGTTCGGTGGTGTGAAGGAATCGGGGCTGGGCCGGGAAGGTTCGAAATACGGTATCGAGGATTTCCTGGAAATTAAATATGTCTGTATGGGAGATGTGGCGCGGTAGCGGTCGAACCCGTAGCGGCGGGTCTTCTGGCCCGCCGCATTTGCCGCCTGCCGTCCCTGCGTCCGGTTCTGTACCGTCCATTCCCTTTTCCTTTCCCGGACCTTATATCTGGAGACGCAGAATCAAAGCAGCTAAGGGTGGCAAGCCATGTCCGAGTATGACTACGATCTTTTCACGATAGGCGCGGGATCGGGGGGCGTTCGGGCGAGCCGGATATCGGCGAGTTACGGCGCCCGCGTCGCCATTGCCGAGGAGCGCTACCTGGGCGGCACCTGTGTCAATGTGGGTTGCGTGCCGAAAAAGCTGCTGGTCTATGCCTCGCATTTTTCCGAGGATTTCGAGGACGCCGCGGGGTTCGGCTGGACCGTTGGCGCGCGCAGTTTTAACTGGTCGAAACTGATCGAGAACAAGAATCGGGAAATCGAGCGTCTGAACGGAATCTATGAGCGCCTGTTGAGCAATGCCGGCGTCGAGATTTTCAGGGGCACCGCGACCGTTGTCGATCCGCATACGGTTTCGATCAACGGCAAGACGGTTTCCGCAAAATATATTCTGGTTGCGACCGGCGGTTGGCCGGTTGTGCCCGATATCCCGGGCAAGGAACACGCGATCACGTCGAATGAGGCATTTTTTCTGGAATCGCTTCCCGAACGGGTTCTCATCGCAGGAGGCGGTTATATTGCGGTAGAATTCGCAGGCATTTTCAACGGCCTCGGTTGCAATGTGACCCAGTTGTATCGCGGGCCACATTTCCTGCGCGGATTTGACGACGATGTCCGCAGCTTTCTGGCCGATGAAATGCGCAAGAAGGGCGTCGACCTGCGCTTCAATGCCAATATCGCCCGGATCGTCAAGAAGGGGGATGTCTATCTGGCGGCACTGGAGGATGGCACGGAAATCGAAACGGATCTGATCATGTACGCCACGGGTCGGGTGGTGAAATCCCGCGGGATCGGGCTCGAGGAGGCCGGAGTCGAACTGGCGCCGAATGGAGCCGTCAAGGTCGATGACTATTTCAAGACCTCGGTCGATTCGATTTACGCTCTGGGCGATGTCATCGACCGTGTCGCGCTGACGCCGGTCGCCATTGCGGAAGGCATGGTGCTGGCGGGGAATCTGTTCAAGAACCAGTCGCGCATGGCGGATTACGAGGACATTCCGACGGCCGTGTTCAGCCAGCCCAATATCGGCACCGTCGGATTGACCGAGGCACAGGCGCGCGAAAAATACAGCGCCGTGGATATTTACGTGTCCTCGTTCCGGCCCATGAAGCACACGCTGTCAGGTTCAGAGGAAAAGACATTCATGAAACTGGTCGTCGATCGCGCCAGTGACAGGGTCGTCGGGTTTCATATGGTCGGACCGGATGCCGGCGAAACGACCCAGGGGGTCGGTATTGCGCTGAAATGCGGCGCCACCAAGGCGCAATTCGATGCGACGATCGGCATTCATCCCACGGCGGCGGAAGAATTTGTGACCATGCGGGAAAAGGTGCCCGATGACGCCGACAGGCAGGCCGCCGATTAATTCGCCGTCGTCAGGCGTATCGTATTTGTACTTCGCGGTACGTTGTGGCACGTTTCCATTGTCATATTCGAAAAAGGAGACGTGTCGAAATGCCTCATGTCCGCTATATCGACAAGACGCGTGAATATTATAAAGCACAGGGCTACGAGAAGCCTTACCGCTGGGCGCATTTTGAGGATGTGCCGTTTACGCCCCTGAAGAAGCCGCTTTCGGAGTCGCGCCTGGCGCTTGTTTCGACCAGCGAAATCGCTTTGCGGACATGGGAAGATCAGCGGACGCCGCTTGAAAAAGGCGAAACCGGCAATGTCTACCCGATTCCGTCGGACACGCCGGAAGAGGATATCTATAGCCAGTCCAAGAGCTTCGACCGCTTCGCTACCACACTGGAAGACGTGAATGCGTTCTTTCCCCTGACGCGGTTGAAGGAATTGCAGGCGGCAGGCCGGATCGGTTCCCTGGCTCGGACGATGCACGGTGTTTACAACGCCTATAGTCAGCGCAAGACGAGGGAAATCGACGCGCCGGACGTTCTGGCGAAACTGCAGGCGGAAGCGGTTGACGTTGTTGTCCTGACACCCGTCTGACCCGTGTGCCACCAGACCGTGAGTCTGGTTGCCCGTCATCTCGAAGCTAATGGTATTCCGACGGTCATCATTGGGAACGCCCGGGACATTGTCGAACATTGCGGCGTGCCGCGTCTCCTGTTTACGGACTTTCCGCTTGGCAGCCCCTGCGGACAACCGCATGAACCGGAATTGCAGCGCAGCATTGTGAATATGGCGCTGGACCTGCTGGAACAGGCGACAGGCCCCCGCGCGACAGTACAGGCGCCCTTCACCTGGTGGCGCGGCGAGGATTGGAAGAGAACTATTTTCACCCAGGAACAGCCCTGGAAAGACGAGGAATCGGAAAAGGAATGGCTGGCAAAGAAGGAACTTTACCGCCAGCTCAAGGCAGAAGGGAAAGTCTGAAAGTGGCGGAAATAATCGTCTATTCCACGCCGATGTGTCAGCCGTGTGAGCAGTTGAAACGCTATCTGACGGATCTGGGCGTGGATTTCACGGCCAAGGACCTGATGATGGACGAAGACGCGGCGGAATTCATCGATGACAAGAATATCCGCACATCGCCGATCCTGCAGGTCGGCGACACGTTGCTGCATGGCGCGGATCTGGAACCGGCCAATATCGATAAACTACTGGGGCTTTAAGCAACGAGAAAGTGGAGCAGCGCCCTGACGTCCGGAAGATGCTCGATCCGCTCCACGGATTCGATCAGCTTTTCCGTATTTTCTGCCGGGTAACGGAACCGCCGCGTTACGCCAGATCCATCGTCAGTTGACGCCCACGACATCGCCGAGCGTCGGGCCGATTTCCCGGTGCAGGACCAGGTCGGCGGCGGCGTCCAGTTCCGTCGGGTCGCGGTTGATGATGACCAGCCGCGCGCCATTGCGTTTCGCCATGACGGGGAAGCCCGCCGCCGGATAGACAACGAGTGACGATCCAACGGAAATAAGGAGATCGCAGGCCTCGACCGCGCGCTGTGCATCGCGCATCGGTTTTTCGGGCATGGACTGTCCAAAGGAAATCGTCGCCGGTTTTACATAGGGGCTGGCGCAGGTCTTGCAGAGCGGCAGCGTCTCATCGGCTTCGAATCGCGGCATGATTTCATCGAGTTCATGCCGTTCCCCGCATTCCAGGCAGGTGGCATAGGTTGAATTGCCGTGCAATTCGATGATTTTCTCTGGCTCGACCCCGGAGCGCTGATGCAAACCGTCAATATTCTGGGTGATGATCGTCGATACCTTGCCGTTGCGAACGAGTTTTTCGACCGCACGATGCCCCCGGTTGGGCTCGGCGCTGCGGATTCCGGGATCGGTATTGAGCTTCCGTCGCCAGGTTTCCCGTCGCATCGCCTCGAACGACATGAAATCCTGAAATTCGATTGGCTGGTTTTTGGTCCAGATCCCGCCGGGACTGCGAAAATCCGGGATGCCGGATTCCGTGCTGATTCCGGCGCCGGTAAAGACGACGGCGCGCCTGCTTTCGTCCAAAAGGGACTGGAACTGCTCCAGTTCGACGTCCAATTGTATCATTGTTCAAACACCATCAAATGACACGCTCGATCGCAATTGTAGGGCAAAGCACATGCCCGCGCACCGGATTTGGACGAAAAAGCGGTGGAAAACCTGTGCCGGGAACGGTATAGCACATCTGATTCGAACCGGATTAAACGATAGGGATTAATATAATGGGCGCGAAATGGAGCGTCGATAGCTGGAGAGAAAAGCCTGTCTTGCAGGTTCCGGACTATCCTGACAAAGCGAAGCTGCACAATGCGGAAGCGACGCTGCGCCGGTTTCCGCCGCTTGTATTTGCCGGCGAAGCGCGCAGCCTGAAAAGCCGCCTGGCCAATGTCGCCAATGGTCGCGCCTTCCTGCTGCAAGGCGGCGATTGCGCCGAAAGTTTCGCCGAATTCAGCGCCAACAACATTCGCGACACCTTCAAGGTGCTTTTGCAGATGGCGACGGTGCTGACATTCGCGGGGTCATGCCCGATCGTCAAAGTCGGCCGCATGGCGGGACAGTTCGCCAAGCCGCGATCCGCGCCGAGCGAAATCATCGATGGCGTCGAACTGCCGAGTTACCGGGGCGACATCATCAACGGCATCGAGTTTGAGACAGAAAAGCGCGTCCCCGATCCGGATCGGCTGTTACAGGCGTATAATCAGGCTGCAGCAACACTGAACCTCCTGCGCGCCTTCGCACAGGGCGGATTCGCTGACCTGCACCAGGTCAACCGGTGGAATCTCGATTTTGTCGCCGACAGCCCGCAAGGCGCGCAATATACCGAACTGGCCGGCCGTATTAACGAAACCTTGTCCTTTATGGAGGCCTGCGGCCTCACAGGCGATGTCGTGCCGCAGATGCGCGAAACCGAATTCTATACCAGCCACGAAGCGCTGTTGCTGTGGTACGAGGAAGCCCTGACGCGGCAGGACAGTCTGACGGACGAATGGTACGACTGTTCGGCGCATATGCTCTGGATCGGCGACCGGACGCGCCAGCCGGACGGCGCCCATGTCGAGTTTTTGCGGGGCGTCAGGAATCCGATCGGCGTCAAATGCGGCCCGACATCCAATCCGGATGAACTGCTGCAATTGCTCGATACCCTGAACCCGGACAACGAAGCCGGCCGGATGACCCTGGTGGTCCGGATGGGACATGACAAGGTTCACGAACACCTGCCGGGCCTGATCCGCGCGGTCGAACGTGAGGGCCGCACCGTTGTATGGTCCAGCGATCCCATGCACGGCAACACGATAAAGGCGGATAGTGGCTACAAGACCCGGCCCTTTGACCGGATCCTGACCGAAGTGCGCCGCTTCTTCGAAGTGCATGAGGCCGAGGGAACCTATGCCGGCGGCGTCCATATCGAAATGACCGGACAGGACGTCACCGAATGCATGGGCGGCGCCCAGGCGATCAGCGATGCCGCGCTGTCGGAGCGGTACCATACCCATTGCGATCCGCGCCTGAATGCCAGCCAGTCGCTGGAACTGTCCTTCCTGATCGCGGAATTCCTGAAGAAACAGCGTAGCGGCAATTCAGGGGCCCTGGCGGCTGCATCCTGAAGACGGCGCGAACGCACGCTGCCGGAGGACGCAAGAAGCGAAGCTGACGGTCATGGGCTGGCAAGCTTCCGCCAGCCGCCGCTGTCATATGCGGCCTTATTCCGCAGGCCGCTTAACTTCCCGGTACAATGCCCTTGTCGAGCCCGATCACATGGTTGGCAATGCGGCCGGGCGTTGTGAACCAGACCTTGTCGGCGTTCGGATGATTGACGACATGTTCCAGCATCCGCCGCAGATGCGGCAGGCGGTAGGGCTGGCCAATAACGAATGTATGAGTTGAAAATCCACATACAAGCGGATGTTTTTCTGAATCTTTTATCATTTGATCGAATTGATCGATCGCCATGTCGGCAAATTCCATCGCGGTGTGCCGCCGGACCAGCATGGCCGGGGAATCGTTGATTTCCACCGGATAGGGAACGGAAAGGATTGGACCGGATCGGGTGCGCATCCAGATGGGTTGATCGTCGCACGGCCAGTCCATGACATGCGTATAGCCGGCTTCCTTCAGGAGGTCCGGCGTGACGGTGCTTTCCGAAATCCAGGGTCCCATCCAGCCCCGCGGCGGTGCATCGGGAAAGCGGCTGCGCAGGCCTTCGGTGGCTTCCCGGATCAGGGCCGCTTCCTCCTCTTCACCCAATTGACCCTGCGCCTCGGAATTGGTGCGGCCATGGCCAACGAGTTCGTCGCCGCGCGCGGCGATCCTTTCGGCAATCTGCGGCGCGTGTTTGATGACCTCGCTGTTCAGGAGGTGGCAGGCCGGCAGGCCCAATTCTTCCAGCAGGTCGAATATCCGCCAGATACCAACGCGCAACCCGTAATCGCGCCATGCGTAATTGCGCTGGTCCGGCTGTGGAAGATCCGCCGTCGGCGTGTGGCCACGGCCTTCACCAAAGGCAAAATGCTCAACGTTCACTGCGATATAGAAGGCAAGGCGCTTTCCGCCGGGCCAGTTATAATCAGTGCGTTCGATAATCGGCGAATAATCGTATCGGCCATGTTTTGGCAAATCCATGGTTGCTATATCCTTCCTGCCTGTTGAAGGTCGGCGTGATCCGCTGCCAGTCCCGCGAACAGCGCCGACAGATTTGCAATCTCTTCTTCGCCATACCGCTCTATCAGACCTTCTCTGTCCCGGTGGGACAGCGAGCGGTCGCGCAGATCGCCGTATAACGAATTCATCAGGGTATGGAAGGCGCCATCGCCAAAATACCACGCCTTTTCGATCTCGTTACCCGTGGCGGGCATATGTGCGGAAATCAGGTCGATCATCCAGTTCCGGCGCTTTGCCATGTCGGAGAAATGATGGGCGACGCCGATCAGAACATCCTCCACGACGGTCAGGCAAATCGGGTCCGAGTAAACGTCCTCCCAGGAAAATGCTTCGCCGTGCACGGCGCGCATGGTTTCAACCAGGGAATCCACACGGTCGCTATGCCGGTTGTAGATTTCCTGTCCCATCATTTGCTGCAATGCATTGATGAATCCGGGAACGATCCGGCGGGAGAGGTGACGGCCGGAGACCGGCGGCTCCTTGGATCGCGGCAGCAGATCCGCGAAGCATTTCACCATGATCCGCTCGAAATGCGACCGCCGGGCCTTGGCCCAGTGCGCTGACTCGGCAATCGCCTGGCAGGCGAGCCAGGCATCCGTGTAAATCTGTTGCATCTCGGAGGCGTCCGCGTTCCGGAAGGCTTCCAGGTGCTTTTGAATTGTGGCGACAGAGACCTTTCCATCCGTTTCATTCGCGCGATCCTTCAGCATTTCCGCGAAACTTTCGAGAACACGTTGCACGGCATCTCGAATATGGGCTGGTCCCGATTCCATGGTTTGTCCCGATTTGTTCAGCTATCCCGCCGATAGCCGGTGACCGGACGACGTGAAGGCTTGATTTTTTGTCGGCGGAAGGATAGTCCGCTTACTTCTGGTTGACCAGTCCGCCCAACAGGAAGCGCTTGTGAATGACCGATAAACTGTCCATCGCGTTAGCCCAGATTGACCCAACTGTCGGCGATATCCGGCGTAATGCGGAGCGTATCCTTGCGGCGCGGAACCTGGCAAAAGAAGCCGATCTGGTCATTTTTTCCGAACTGGTGCTGTGCGGTTATCCGCCGGAAGACCTCGTGCTAAAACCTTTTTTTCAGGACAAGGTCGAAGTCGAAATCAACCGGCTGGCCGAAGCGACAAATGACGGCGGTCCGGCAATGCTGGTAGGCGCGCCCTGGCGGTCAGAGGGCAGCCTCTATAATGCGGTTCTTCTGCTGGATGCCGGAAAAATTACCGGGGTCCGCTTTAAGTACGACCTTCCGAATTATGGCGTCTTTGACGAGAAACGGGTTTTCAAGTCAGGGCCGATGCCGGGACCGATTAATTTTCGCGATGTCCGTATCGGCGTGCCGATTTGCGAGGATATCTGGTCGTCGGAAGTGACGGAATGTCTCGTCGAAAGCGGGGCCGAAATCCTCATTGTCGCAAATGGATCGCCATTCGAATCGGACAAGTGCGATGTTCGCCTGCAGCATGCCGTTCAGCGCGTCACGGAGACGAAACTGCCCCTGATTTACGTGAACCAGGTCGGCGGCCAGGACGAACTTGTGTTCGATGGTGCGTCATTCGTTCTGAACTCGGATTGCAGCCTCGCGGCACGCCTTCCGGCTTTCACGGATGCCGTAACGCTGACGTATTGGCGCCGGGACGGCGGCAGGGGATGGGTTTGCGACGTGGCGGCACGGGAGCCGCATCCGGAAGGTCACGCGGCAATTTACCAGGCGATGGTGCTGGGGCTTGCCGACTACGTCAACAAGAACGGATTTCCGGGCATTATTCTCGGTTTGTCCGGCGGCATCGATTCCGCGTTGTCCGCCGTGGTTGCCGTCGATGCCCTGGGGCCGGACCGGGTACACTGCGTAATGATGCCGTCCCCGTATACGAGCCGGGAGAGCCTTGAGGATGCGAGCGAAGTAGCGCGGTTGCTCGGCGTGAAACTGGACGAGGTGAATATCGAACCGGCCATGGCGGCATTCTCTGAAATGCTGAAACCGATATTCGGCGACAGCCCGCCCGATATCACCGAAGAAAACGTCCAGGCCCGCAGCCGTGGCCTGACCCTGATGGCGATATCCAACAAACTCGGTTACATGGTGCTGACGACAGGCAACAAGTCCGAAATGTCCGTTGGCTACGCCACGCTCTACGGCGATATGTGCGGCGGCTTTTCCGTTCTCAAGGATGTCTACAAGATGGATGTCTTTGCGTTGTCGCACTGGCGCAACCAGAACGTCCCGGAACGCGCGCTGGGTCCATCGGGCCGGGCAATGCCGGAACGGGTTATAACAAAGCCGCCCTCGGCGGAATTGCGCCCCGATCAGACGGATCAGGACTCGCTTCCACCTTATGAGGTCCTCGATGATATCCTGGCCTGCCTGATCGAAAAGGAACTCAGTGTCGACGATATCTGCAAGCATGGGCACGATCCGCAGACGGTGCAGCGGGTGTGGCGCATGCTGGACCGGGCGGAATACAAGCGCCGCCAGGCCCCGCCCGGCGTAAAGCTGACCAGCCGGGCGTTCGGTCGCGACCGCCGTTATCCGATTACCAACGCGTTCACTACAATCCTTTGAGCGCCGCGCCATGGCCACGGGACTGCTGGAACAGGCAAGGGCGCATCTTCAGGCAGGCAGGCTCAATGACGCGATAAGGGCGGCGCGCGCCGCGCTGGCCGAATCGCCGGACGATTCGGAAGCAATGCTGCTTACGGCGCGAATCCTTCGCCGCACCGGCCGATACGATATCGCCGCGCCGATGTACGACGCGATACTGGCGCATTTTCCGGATTCAGCCGAAGGCCATGCCGGTCTGGGGGCGTGTTACGGCGCCGTCCGTCGTTACACGGATGCCATTCCGGCGCTGGAGCAGGCCGTGGCATTGGACCCCGATTATTTTGAAGCCTGGTGCTTTCTCGGCGAGGCGCTGATCGAGCAGGGAAAAACGACCGCGGCAATAGACTGTTTCGAAAAATCGCTGGCCATCGCGCCCTATAACCACGTCGCCATTTCCAAGTATCTCTTTCATATCGCATTTGACCCCCGATTTGACGCAAAGCGGATTTTTGACCTGAACCGTGACTGGGGCCGGCACGTGGAGTCGGTCGACAGGGTTCTGGACGTTACCCGGCCCGTCCGGACGGGAGCGCGAATCAGGCTCGGCTATCTTTCGGACGAATTTCGCCAGGGCGTCACCTCGCGCTTCATGGAATCGGTCCTCGCCCATCACGATCGCGATGCGTTTGAAATTTTCTGTTATGCCCGCAACGCCGAAAGCGATGACGCAACCGAATTGCTGTCAGGCCATGGCGATACATGGCGAAACCTCTCGGGGCTGAGTGACGCGGAAGCGGCAGGCGCGATCCGGCGCGACGCCATCGATATTCTGGTGCTCTGCACCTCCTATCGCGCGGAAAGCCGGGTTGTCATGGCGTACCGTCCCGCGCCGGTGCAGGTCTGTTACAACAACATGGTCTCGACAACGGGGCTTGCCGCGGTCGACTACAAGGTTACCGAAGCGCTGACCGACGATCCTGCCTGGTATGTTGAAAAGCTGGTGCAACTGAGCCGCGCCAATGTGTATAAGCCGCCGGCGCCGATAGCGCCGTCGGTCACCCCCCCATGTTTTGCGGCGGGGCGGATTACCTTTTGCAGCTTTAATAACCCGGGCAAGGTGACGCCGGAAACAGTCGCGGTATGGTCAAAAATTATTAATGCTGTCCCCGAATCCCGGCTGGTGATGAAAAGTTCGTACCGTTTCGCGGATTCCGGGACGCGCCAGTATTTCGAAAGTCTTTTTGCCAGGCACGGAATCGGGGGCGAGCGTCTCGTGCTGATGCAGGGGGACAGCGACCTGGCCGGTCATCTCGAGCGCTACCGGATGGTCGACATCGCGCTGGACCCGTTTCCCTGCAATGGCGGCACGACCAGCTGCGAGGCATTGTGGATGGGCGTGCCGGTGATTTCCATGTCGGGCGAAACCTTCATGAACCGCCAGGGGCTGGCGTATCTCAGCAGGCTGGGGCTCGGCGATCTTGTGGCGCAATCGGCGGAGGAATACGTCGCGATAGCGAGCGGGTTGGCGCTCGATACGGAGCGGCTGGCGTATCTGCGCGCAACATTGCGAAGCCTGTCGGAAGAACGTCTTCTGGACGGCATCGGACATACGCGTGAACTGGAATGCGCCTATCGGGAAATGTGGCGGCGCCATGTGGCCGGCGAAGCGCCGGCAGGGTTTGCCGTATCCGGGCAGTCCGTCACAGTTGCAGGAGAATGACACCGACGGCGACGATACATGCGGCTATGATGCGATGCGGCCCCATGCGTTCCTTGAGGAATACGACACCGATCAGTGCACCGATAACGATACTGGTTTCACGAAGCGCCGCAACGGGCGCCGTCGGCCCGAGGGTCAGCGCCCATATGACAAGCCAGTACGCGCCGGTTGAAAGCGCACCGCCAATGGCGCCCGACCGCAGGCAGGTCCGCATGGCGCCCAGGGCTCCCGGGCCCCGCCGGTAGAGAACAATCAGCGGGAAATACAATCCCTCGATCGCGAACAGCCAGGCAGTGTAGCCATGCGGCGTCATGGCGAGGCGCGCGCCCACCGCATCGACCATCGTATAGGAGGCAATAAACCCCGCCGTTGCAAAAGCGTAGAATATTGACACCGCCTCGAGCGACGACGCCGTTCGTGAACCCAGCGCCAATCCGCCAATGCCTGCCGCGATGATCAGGATCGCAACGGCATTCCCGGGACCGATATTTTCGCCGAGAAACAGGCTGGCGATGATCAGAACGATGACCGGGGCCGTTCCGCGGGCGATGGGGTAGGCCTGGCTGAGGTCGCCATACCGGTAAGCCCGGATCAGAAAAATCTTGTACCCGGTATGCAGCAGGGCGGAGGCGGCGATGAACGGCCATGCCTCCCGCAGCGGCACCGGAAATATCATTATGCCGGCAATGCCGATTACGGCGCTGGCGGCGCTGATAACGGCAATAAGGATCAGCCCGTCTCCTGTGCCTTTCAGTAACGCATTCCAGGAGGCGTGCATCACGGCGGAGGTCAGGACAAGGGCTGTTGCGAACGGTTCCATTTTGGATACGATAATTCTTCGGTTATTTATTGTCGGTCGGAATGTCTTATGGACAACTTCGACGTCGTGCAAACGAGTATTCGGAATCGTCAGGTTAGAAAAACTCACAGACAAATGCGACAGCTACCGCCATTGAACGCATTGCGCAGTTTCGAGGCCGCCGCGCGACACAGCAGTTTCTCGCGTGCCGCCGGGGAGTTATTTGTCACGCATGGCGCCATCAGCCGCCAGGTGAGGGCGTTGGAGGAGTATCTGGGGACGGCGCTGTTTCGGCGCGCGCATCGCCGCGTGGTCCTGACCGAAGCCGGTGAAGCGCTGCTTACCTCCGTATCCGCGGCGCTCGACCTGATAGCAGCGGGAACGGCCCAAGTAAAAGCCGCATCGCGAAGCCGTACGGTCATCGTTTCCTGCCTTGCAACCTTTACCATGCGTTGGCTGATCCCGAGACTGTACCGGTTTCAAAACCTGCACAGCGATGTCGAGGTCCGGCTGTCGGCATCCGATCAACCGTTCGATTTCGGGGCGGACGGGATCGACGTGGCCATCCGCGTCGGCAGGCCTCCATGGTCGCCCGGCACAAAGACAACGCCATTGCTGGCGGAGCAGGTTGGTCCCGTATGCAGCCCCGTATTGTGGTCGCCAAACGGCGCGGATGATCGCCCCGACCTGTCGCAATTCGAGCGGCTGCACACCCATACGCGTCCATTGGCCTGGCCGCACTGGCTTGAGTCTCAGGGTATTCCGGAAGTCGATCCGCTCGCCGGACAGTATTTCGAGCATTATTACTTTCTGATCGAATCCGCCGTTTCCGGGCTGGGATTTGCGGTTTGCCCGCGGGTGCTCGTCGCCGGCGACCTCGCGAACGGTCGCCTCATCGCACCCTTTGGGTTTGCACCGGACGGCCAGTCCTATTACATCAGCCAACCTGCAACACATGTTTCTGACGCGCATACAGATAAATTTGTCGACTGGGTGCTGGCGGAAGCGCGCGGCGAAACCGGCAAGGAGTAGCGAATGATGGGTGAGGGGATTTTCAGCGGCCTGAAGGTGCTCGATGTCGGCAGTTTCATTGCAGCGCCCGCTGCGGCGACGATCATGGCCGATTTCGGCGCCGAGGTGATCAAGGTTGAAGCCCCTGGCGACGGGGATCCCTATCGCGGCG
The DNA here is from genome assembly GCA_040905865.1 of Alphaproteobacteria bacterium. NCBI lineage: Bacteria > Pseudomonadati > Pseudomonadota > Alphaproteobacteria > Alphaproteobacteria bacterium. Next base: position 59,239 of record JBBDQU010000036.1, on the reverse strand, counting down.
TGAACCGGGGCAAGCGCTATCCTTCCAGTCCCGTGCCGCATCAGTGGATCGTCGATAACCGTAACAAAAAGGGAATTACGCTGGACCTGAAAGCCGATGCCGGCCGCGAAATCCTGTATCGCCTTGTGCGCGACGCCGATGTCTTCGTCACGAACATGCCGCTGGCCCCCCGGAAACGCCTGAAAATCCGCTATGAGGATATTGAGCCGCTGAACGAGCGGATCATCTATGCCTCGCTCACGGCGTATGGCGAAACGGGGGCCGAGGCCGGACGTACGGGATTTGACAGTACTGCCTGGTGGGCCCGAACCGGTCTCATGGATCTGGTGAAGCCGTCGCCCGACTCCGCACCGGCCCGCTCCATGCCCGGAATGGGCGACCACCCGACGGCCGTGGCGATGTTCGGCGCCATTGCGACCGGGCTGTACCGGCGCGAACGCACGGGCAAGGGCAGCATGGTATCCACGTCGCTGATGAGCAACGGATTGTGGTCCAACGCCATCATGGTACAGGCGCAGCTCAGCGGCGGCGTCGTGGAACCCAGGCCCGCACGCGAGGACGCGGACAACGCGTTCAACAATCTCTACCAGACATCGGATGGCTATTGGCTGCATCTTGTCATGATGCATCAGGAGCATCGGTGGGCCGATTTCGCACGCCTGGCCGGTGCGGCGGAACTGGCGGACGATCCCCGCTACGCGACGGTCGCGGCGCGTGACGAAAACGCGAAGAGCCTCATCCATGCGCTCGACACGGTGTTCCGTCGCAAGGACCGGCAAAGCTGGCGCGATCTGTTGTCGCAAAATGGCTTCACGTTCGGCGAGGTCGCTTCTGTCGGCGATGTCGCCCTGGACCAGCAGATGAAGGATAGCGGCGCATTGCGCCCCATGCCCGATCCGAGGGCCGGCGCAGCCTATATTGTCGACAGCCCGATCCAGGTTGCCGGCGTCGAGAAGGAAACGCCGACACTGGCGCCGGAGCAGGGGGAACACACGGTTGAGGTCTTGCGTACCGCGGGTTATGACGACGCGGAAATCGACCGCTTTAAACAAGACGGCGTTATCGCCTGACCTGATCCAGATAGAGGATGCTGCCGGTGCCGTTGAAGCTGCACAATACATTCGCCAGAGAGAAGCAGGATTTCGTCCCGATCGACCCGGACAATGTGCGGATGTATGTCTGCGGCCCGACCGTCTATGACAATATCCATATCGGAAATGCCCGGCCGCTCGTTGTGTTCGATGTGTTGTACCGGGTTCTTCTGCGGATGTACCCGAAGGTAACCTATGTCCGGAACATCACGGATGTGGACGACAAGATCAATGCGCGGGCGCAGGAAACCGGCGAGGATATCCGCGTCTTGACGGAGCGCACAGCCGAACAGTTTCACGACGATGCTGCGGCCCTGAATACGCTGCCTCCGGATGTCGAACCGCGCGCGACAGAGCATATTCCGGAAATGATCGCCCTGATCGAGCGGTTGATCGGTTCGGGGCATGCCTATGCGGCGGAAGGGCACGTCCTGTTCGACGTCCCCGCCATGCCGGATTACGGAAGGCTGTCGCGTCACAGCAGGGATGCGCTGATTTCGGGCGCCCGTGTCGATGTCGCACCGTATAAACGCGATCCGGCGGATTTTGTCCTGTGGAAGCCAAGCCCGGATAACCTGCCCGGGTGGCCGAGTCCCTGGGGCCGGGGGCGACCGGGCTGGCATGTGGAATGCTCGGCGATGAGCCAGAAACACCTTGGCGAGGATTTCGATATTCATGGCGGTGGGCAGGACCTGATTTTTCCGCATCATGAAAATGAAATAGCGCAAAGCTGCTGCGGCAACCCGGGCTCCCATTTCGCCAGATACTGGGTGCATAACGGCTACCTGATGAGCGAAGGCGAAAAAATGTCGAAGTCGCTGGGGAATTTCTATTCAGCCCGTGAACTGCTCGACGAATTCCCCGGCGAGGCGCTGCGTCTGACCCTGCTGCAAACCCATTACCGCGCGCCGCTTGATTTCAGCAAGGACGGGGTACGCCAGGCGAAAGCCGTGCTGGACCGCTGGTATGGCGCGCTTCGCGGGTTGTCGGCGGAACCGGCGGTCGCGAGCGATCCGCCGCCCGCCATGGTCGCCGCGCTTGAAGATGACCTGAATACGCCCCTGGCTATTACCGCGTTGCATGAGGCTGTCGCTGCGTTGAATGCCGCAGGGTCGCCGGTAGAAAAATCAGCGGCGCTTTCAGCGGTGCGGGCCGGTGGTGCTGTTCTGGGACTGTTGCAGCAGGATCCGGAACAGTGGTTTCGCTGGCGCGCCAGAAGCGATGACGCCCTGGACGATACCGCCATCGATACACTTGTCGCGGAGCGCGCGGCGGCGCGGATGGCAAGGAATTTTGCTGAATCCGACCGTATTCGGGACGTGCTGCAGGAAGCGGGTGTTGTGCTGGAAGACAAGTCCGGCCAGACGGTTTGGCGTCGCAAGTAATAACAGTTCAATCAAAATCGCCCAGCCCCAGGATACAGATTAAACACCGCTAAGCTGCGCGTGAAAGTGCCGGATCGCAGGAATACCTATTAAACTCTTGTTTACCTGTTATCCCTTAGATTTTTTCCATGGCTCATTGTTCTCTCGGCGGAGGGTGGTATGGCTGGCCTGGAAAGACGCAAGCATGAACGCGTCAAGCTGGATCGCGCCGTTACTGTGCGTGATGGCGCGGGAACGCACGATGGTACCCTGGTGGATATTTCATTAAGTGGCGCCGCGGTAAATCTTGACGACGACGATTTTTATTTCGATTCGGATCAGGACATTGAAATGGATATGGAAGATTTCGGTATCCTGACGGGCAGTGTGGTTCGAATTCTTGACGATGGATTTGCCATGGCATTCGACCTGAACGAAGACAGTGAAGAGCGCCTGATTACCGAGATCAGTGGCTATCGGTCAGGATCGGATATCGAGTAGTTCCTCGCCGGCCTGACATCGCAGAGCGATTACAGATAGACCGTTCCGCCATCCACCATCAGGGTCTGTCCGGTTACGAATTTGCTGGCGTCGCTGGCGAGATAGATAACCGTTCCGGCAAGGTCGCCGACTTCCAGATTGCGCTTGAGGCTCTGATTGCCGGCGATAACTTCCTTGGCCCTTTCCAGCTTGTCGCCGAAAAACTCGTCCGTGCCTTCCGTCAGTACCGCGCTGGGGGCAATCGCGTTGACGCGGATCCAGTCCCTGCCCAGTTCCCGGGCCAGACTGCGGGTTATACCGATCACGGCTGCCTTGGACATTGCGTAATGCAGCGAATAGGGCAGGCCGTAGATCGCGGCCAGAGAGCTGATATTGATGATGCTGCCCTGTTTTGCCGCACGCATCGGTTCGATAACGGCCTTGCAGCAATTCCAAACACCGGTGACGTTGACACTCAGCACACGGTTCCATTCATCCGGATCGAGCGTTTCGAACCGCCCGCTGTTGAGACCGCCATACAGCGCGGCATTGTTGATCAGTATATCGATGGCCCCAAAAGACTCGATGGCTGTCATTGCGGCGTGATGGCAATGCGCCATATCCGTTACGTCCAGCGAAACGCTCACGGCGCGCCCGCCGGACGCCGTGATCGCATCCACGGTTTCCGCGCAGTTCCGGACATCGCCCGCCACGACAGCCGCGCCTTCCCCCGCAAGACGGATCGCGTATTCCCTGCCCAGTCCGCGCGCGGCGCCTGTGATTATTGCCGTTTTACCTTCAAGCTGCCCTGTCACGCGTGCCGCCCTTCAATCTTCGCCGCCGAATGAACGGTTAATACGGCGCCGTTCCGATAATCACCGTCCGGTGCAGCACGCGCCGTTGCGTCGCCATTTCGTAATTCCGCAGGGCCCGGTGCAACAGGCAGCGGTTGTCCCACATGACGTAATCGCCGTCGCGCCATTGGTGGGTGTAGGTGAATTGCGGCTGCCCCACATGTTCCATCAGTTGGGTAATCAACGCATCGCTCTCTGCCGCTGGCAGGCCGACGATATGCGAGGCATGATTGCCAAGATAAATGCTCTTCCGGCCCGTATCCGGATGGGTTCGGACGATGGGGTGAACGACCGGCGGCCGTTCGCGTTTCTGTTCCTCCGTCGCCGGCGGCGCGCCGCAGTTGCGGCGGCTGGCTTCCCAGCTGTGTTCCGCCTTCAGCCCCGCAATCCGTTCCTTCATCTCCGGCGAGAGCGCGTCATAGGCGAGTTCCGTATTGGCGAACTGGGTGTCGCCGCCCTTGGGAGGCAATTCAATTGCGTGCAGCATGGTCATCAGCGACGGAATTTCGTGATAGGATTTGTCCGTATGAAAGAAGTAATTGCCCAGCGCGACCGCTCCCGGCGTCGGTTTGCCATCGCTATCCAGGTTGGTCACCGTATGGACAATGGGGTAGGGGGACCCATCCGGCAGTCGCCCGACATGATGCTCCAGTTCGCCGAAATTCCTGCTGAACGCGGCCTGCTGGTCCTTGGTCAGGGACTGACCCCGGAATACCAGGATATGGAATTCGAGAAACGCCCGCATGATCGCGTCGCGCATCGCACCGTCCAAAGGCGCTGCAAGGTCCAGCCCGAATATCTCCGCGCCGCCGGTTTCGGTCAGTGCGCGTATATCGAACGGATAGGGAATGCCTGTCCCGCGGCTGTATGGTGCTGCCTGAATGTCAGTCATCTGTTTCCTCCCGGGATTTCAGGGAAGACAACCGTAGCGCATCTTCGGCCGGAAGCAAAACGGGCAAAGTGATGGCAAAGTCTACTATCATATAGTCCCTCAAACCGAATCGCTCGGCATCGAAAAATTTTGGAGAATATCTATAGCAGCTTGGTTGCACTCCATGATGACTACAGATAGTCATTGAATAGAACCCGGGAGAAATTCAGTATCTCCGTCTTTCGTGAGACGATAATTTATCCGGTGCAAGAACGAGAACAGTTCAGGAGCATATTGATGGCCGACGGCAAGCCTTCCATTACAATACTTGGCGGCACCGGGGCGCTTGGCGCGGGGCTGGCATTGCGCTGGGCGTCGGCGGGGTATCCGGTCATAATCGGGTCGCGCGCCGCGGACCGTGCCGTCGATGCCGCAAAGGCGCTGGCGCAACGCGTGCCGAATTCAACAGTCTCCGGGTATGATAACGCCGAAGCCGCAGCGAGGGGCGATATTGTCGTTATGACCGTACCATGGGAAAACCATGGCCCGACAATCGATGCGGTAAAGGAAGCCGTGCAGGGCAAGATATTCGTCGATGTGACGGTGCCGCTTGTGCCGCCGCGTGTTTCGCGGGTGCATATCCCGCCGGAAGGGTCCGCCGCGAAAACCTCCCAGATACGCCTGGGCGAGAACGTGCAAGTGACCTCGGCCTTTCATAATATCGCGGCGGCGCATCTTCAGGATATGGAGCACGCAATCGACAGCGATGTGCTGGTGTTCGGCGACAAGAAGGCCGCGCGCGACGAAGTCCTGAAGCTTGTGGAGGCCGCCGGCATGAAAGGCTGGCACGGGGGACCGATCGACAATTCGGTGGTCGGGGAGGCGCTGACGGCGATGCTCATTCATATCAATCGTAACTACAAGATCGACGGCGCCGGCATTCGGATCACCGGCACGCCGGGCGGGACCGCGTGACAGCCAGAACCCTGACGCTTCGCACGCTGGACGGGATCCCGCGAGTCAGGCCGGGCGACGACCTGGCCACGCTGTTGCTTGATGCCGTTGGCGACGATCTGCGTGACGGCGATGTCCTTGTTATTGCACAGAAAATTTTTTCCAAGGCGCAGAACCGCTACGCGGTGCTGAACACGATCACGCCATCCGCCGCAGCAGAGGTTCTCGCGGTGGAAACCGAAAAGGATCCCCGGGTGGTCGAACTGATCCTGTCGGAGTCCAGTGAAGTGCTGCGCAAACGGCCCGGCGTAATCATCGTTGTTCACCGCCTCGGCATGGTCATGGCCAATGCCGGAATCGACGCCTCCAATGTCGAACCCGCGGAGGACGGCGGCGAGCGCGTGCTGTTGCTGCCGCTCGACCCGGATGGCGATTGCGCGCATCTGCGCGGTGAAATCCTGGCGCGTCGTGGCGTTTCCGTCGCGGTCATCATGAACGACAGTGTCGGTCGGGCCTGGCGCAGCGGCACAGTGGGCATTGCCATCGGGGCTGCCGGGTTTCCCTCACTGCTCGACCTGCGCGGGCAGGACGATATGTTCGGTCGTCCCTTGCAATCGTCCATCGTCGGCCTGGCGGACGAACTCGCCGCGGCTGCCTCGATGCTGCAGGGACAGGCGGCGGAAGGCTTGCCGGCGGTGCTGGTCCGCGGATTTGACTATGCGGGCCCCGAAATCCCGGCCCGCGGCCTGATCCGGAACATTGCCGAGGATCTTTTTCGTTGAGCAGCACGACCTGTCTGGCGCTTTCGGGCGGCGTCGGCGGCGCAAAACTGGCTCTCGGCCTCAGCCACGCCATGGATCCGGCCAAACTGCTTATCGTGGCCAATACGGGCGACGATTTCGATCACCTCGGCCTGCGCATCTGCCCCGACATCGATACGGTGACCTATACCTTGTCGGGACTGGCCAATCCTTCGACAGGCTGGGGCCGGAAAGATGAAAGCTGGTCCTTCATGGAAACGCTGGAGAGCCTGGGGGGCGAGACCTGGTTTCGCCTTGGCGATCGCGATCTTGCGCTGCATGTCGAACGCACGCGGCGCCTGGGCGACGGGGAATCTCTCAGCGCGATCACCGACGCCATCGCGACACGACTGGCTATATCATGCCGTATCGCGCCGATGAGCGACGATCCAGTCCGCACCATTGTGGAGACTCCGAACGGGCCGCTTGCCTTCCAGCATTACTTCGTGCGCGACCAGTGCCGCCCCGCAGTCACGGGATTCCGTTTCGACGGCGCGGATTCGGCCAGGCCGGGCCCGACGTTGAAGGCTGCGCTAACCAGCGCTGCGCTGAAGATGGTGGTCATCTGTCCATCGAACCCGTTCATCAGTATCGATCCGATCCTCGCAATCCCCACGGTGCGCGAGATGCTGACCGATTGCCCGGCGCCTGTTATCGCTGTCTCGCCGATAGTCGGTGGACGGGCCATCAAGGGGCCGACGGCGAAAATGCTGGCAGAACTGAGGCGGCCCTCTTCCGCCCTCGCGATTGCTGAACACTATCGCGGTTTGATCGATGGCTTTATCATCGATACCGCCGACGCCGGGTCAGCAGACGCGATAAGTGAACTGGGAAGTCAGGTCCGGATCACGAATACGGTGATGAAATCCATACAGGATCGTGTATCGTTGGCGCGCGATGTGGTCGCCTTCGCGCAGGAGTTACACTAGTCAGGGGGAGCCCCAGGTTATGTGGGCCGTCATACCAGCCAAGAACTTTACGGATGCAAAGCAGCGGCTTGGCGGTGTTTTGAATGCGGATGAACGGACATCGCTGTTCGCGGCGATGTTTGAAGATGTCCTTTCGACGCTGGTCAGCGTGCCGGGGCTTGATGGTGTGCTGGTCGTCACCCGCGACCCGTCCGCCATAGCAATTGCGGCACGCCATGACGCCGAAATCCTGGAGGAACCGGAGAACCGGGGACAGACGGCGGCGGTACAGGCCGCGGCGGAATGGCTGGCGGCCAAGGGCGTGGATGGCATGATCGCCGTTCCCGGTGATGTGCCGCTGGTTTCGGCGGCCGAGTTGGAACAGGTTCTGGCGGCGCATGGTGCGGCGCCAGCAATGACGATCGTGCCGGCGCAGGATGAACGCGGCTCGAATTGCATCGCCTGTTCACCGCCGGGACTGATTCCCTTCCGCTTTGGCAACGACAGTTTCAGGCCGCATTTACAGGAGGCCGCGGACAGGGGCGTTGTGCCAAAAATCCTGCCGCTTCCGGGCCTCGGCCTGGATATCGACCGCCCGGACGACCTCGCGGAACTGATGGCGGCTCCCGGCGAAACCCTCGCGCAATGCTGGTTGCGGGAAAACAGGATTGCCGAACGCCTCGCGGCGGGGGATTCTGCGGCATGATTGACAGGAATACCGCACTGGCGCTGGCGCGGGATAGCGACCCCGGCGCGCTAATGGCGCAGGCGGCGGCCATGCGCGATGCCACATATGCGGGCACGGTCAGTTATTCACGCAAGGTTTTCATTCCACTGACGCAGCTGTGTCGCGATGTCTGCCACTATTGCACATTCGCGCACCCGCCGCGCCGCGGGCAGCGGGCCTATATGACGCACGAGGAAATCCTCAACGTGGCGCGCGCGGGCGCCGCCGCCGGCTGCAAGGAAGCCCTGTTCACGCTGGGAGACAAGCCGGAACTGCGTTACCGCGTGGCCCGTGACGAGTTGGCGTCGCTCGGCCATGAAACGACGCTGTCCTATCTGGCCGAGGTCTGCGAACTCGTGTTTCGCGAGACCGGCATCCTCCCCCATGTGAACGCCGGCGTCATGGGCGCCGAAGACATGGCGATGCTGCGGGGCGTATCCGTCAGCCAGGGGTTGATGCTTGAATCCATCTCGCCACGGCTGCTGGAGAAGGGCGGTCCGCATTATGGTTCCCCCGACAAGGATCCCGCAACCCGTTTGGATACCATTCGGATTGCCGGGCAACTGAATGTGCCGTTTACCACCGGCATCCTGATCGGGATTGGCGAAACGCGTGCCGAGCGGGTTGAATCGCTTCTGGCGCTGCGGGACCTGCATGACGAATTCGGCCATATCCAGGAAGTCATCGTCCAGAATTTCCGGGCGAAGGCGGGTACCAGGATGGCGGATGCGCCCGAACCGTCAAACGGGGAACTGCTCTGGACCATTGCCATGGCGCGACTTCTCTTCGCGCCGGAGGTGACAATCCAGGCGCCGCCAAATCTCAGCCCCGGCATGCTGGACCGGCTGGTTGCCGCCGGGCTGAACGATTGGGGCGGCGTATCCCCGGTGACACCGGATCATGTCAACCCGGAAGCCCCGTGGCCGCATCTGGACGAACTGGCGCGACAGACGGCCGCCGCCGGCAGGACACTCGTCGAACGCCTGGCGATCTATCCGGATTATGCCCTGAACGGCGCGAAATGGCTCGACCGGACGTTCCGAACGCCCGTGCTTCGCCTCGTCGATGGCGACGGCCTGCCCCGTACCGACGGGTGGATGACGGGCACGCCTTCCGCACCGCCGCCGTTGTGGGCCGGTTCGCTGGCAGCGGTCAGTCCGGCCTTCGCCGATATCATTGCCAGGGCGAGGGACGGCGCTGACCTTTCCGAGTCCGATATCACGCGGCTGTTCCGCGCGCGCGGCGGCGAGGTCGCGGCGGTCTGCGAAGCGGCCGATGACCTGCGCCGTGCGATGAACGGCGATACCGTCAGCTATGTCGTGACGCGAAACATCAACTACACCAATGTCTGTTATTTCAAATGCCAGTTCTGCGCCTTTTCCAAAGGCAAGATGAGCGAGAACCTGCGCGGGCAGCCCTACGACCTGGATATGAACGAGATCGTTCGCCGGGTCGTCGAAGCCTGGGAGCGGGGCGCGACGGAAGTCTGCATGCAGGGCGGCATTCACCCGGAATATACCGGCGAGACCTATCTGGAGATCTGCCGCGCGGTGAAAGCCGCCGTGCCGGGAATGCATGTGCATGCCTTTTCGCCACTGGAAGTCTGGCAGGGCGCGAAGACGCTGGGGATCGAAACGGCCGATTTCCTTGCCCGGTTACGCGATGCGGGCCTTGGATCCCTGCCGGGCACCGCGGCCGAGGTTCTGGACGATGAAGTCCGCGCCATCCTGTGCCCGGACAAGGTCAATACGGCGCAATGGCTCGAGGTAATGGAGGCCGCGCATAATGCCGGCCTCCGCACAACCTCGACCATCATGTACGGGCATGTCGAACGGCCGGTTCACGGGGCGCGTCATCTGTTGCGGTTGCGGAGCCTGCAGAAGAAAACAGGCGGCTTCACGGAATTCGTGCCGCTGCCCTTTGTCGCCGAGGAAGCGCCGATTTACCTGAAAGGCAACGCACGCCGCGGGCCGACTTTCCGGGAGGCCGTATTGATGCATGCGGTGGCGCGGCTGGCGCTGCACCCGCATATCGCCAATATCCAGACATCCTGGGTAAAAATGGGGCCGGAAGGCGTGAAGGCCTGTCTGAATGCCGGGGCGAACGACCTGGGCGGCACGCTGATGAACGAGACGATCACCCGTGCGGCCGGCGCATCCCACGGCCAGGAAATGCCGCCGGAAAAGATGGAGGCAATGATCCACGAAATCGGCCGTGTACCGGTGCAGCGGACGACGTTCTATGGCGTACCGCCGGAAGACCAGGTCCGGACCTCATTCGGCGCCGCGCCGCTGGGCGATGTGGTCAATACGCCGGCCCGCCGTTATGAACGGGACGTCAAGCCTATGCTGCACCGGCCGGGACTCGTTGGCGCGGCGGAATAGCCCGGATTTTCAAAAAATTTCTACTGGCAGGGATGTGCGGCGCTATCCGTGTTGCAGAGCTTTACCGAGTCAAGAAACGCGGTCCATTCCTTCTGTAACGCTTCCGATACCGGTAATGCCCTGAGATCGAATGGCGCCCCGCGCCAGGCCCGCTGAACATAGTAGAAATTCTCGTCGCCGGAATAGACCCGGACCATGGCCACGGATCCCTTGTCGTTTTCCACATTATAGCTGCAGGCCAGCGTAATCCGCGCGGACGGATAACCGTTATGGGTATCGGTGACAAGGTCCCGGGCATCGTACTGGGAACAGCCGCCGATTTTCCGATCCTGCATCTGCGCCATGTAACTGGCTGCATCCATCGTCAATCCCTTGAATATCTGGACGATGATCTTGCGCGTCCAGTTCTCCTCCGTTTCGCTTTTCGGAATGAAATGGCCTATCGCATGGTTGTTCCCGTCGCGGCTGACCGACTGCATAAAGTCATTCGGAATGGGAACGTCGAATTTTTCACCGGCCCGTAACGTTCCGGACGTCACGATGCCCGAAAACGCCACAAAGCCGGCAAGGCAGATCAGCCCGTAACCGTATCGCATCAATCACAAACCCTGTTCCACCAGTGGCCGGACCTCCTCCGCAAAGCGGGTCATGGATTCCATCACCAGGCTGTGCGGAATCCCGACCCAGTGGAATTGCAGTACCAGATGATTGATCCCGCACATCCGGTTCTGCGCGATGATCTGCTCGGCGATTTCCTCCGGCGAACCCAGCATGAAACGGTCTTCCAGAAGCTCGTCGTAGTCCAGCGCCAGATTATCGTCGCCTTTGGGCATGACCTTGTCCTGCCCCCACTGGTGATAGATTTTGTATTTTTCTTCCAGAAACGGCTTGGCGGTGCTGATGGCCTCTTCGCGGGAATTGGCCACAAATATCTCTCGCGCAATCGGCACTTCGTCCGGAAACGGCTTGTTGAGCCTGTCCAGCGCCCGTTTGTAGACCTCCGTCTGGCGCTGGATGGTTTCCATACGCTGATGGGGATTCATGAACCACACATCCGCCAGTTCCGCGGCGCGTTCTATGGCGACATCGGCATTGGCGCCCATCCAGATGGCCGGCGTCGGCTTCTGCAACGGCTTCATCGAAAGGGTTGCATCGACCAGTTCGAAATGCGATCCCTTCATGGACACATGATCCTCCGTCCACAGGCGTTTGACCGCCTTCAGGTTTTCGATGAATCGCGGGACACGGTCCTTCTGCGTCGTGCCGAATCCCTTGAACTCGACCTCGCGATAGCCGAGCCCGCAGCCGAATATCAGCTTGCCGCCGGACATGACGTCGATCGACGCAAGCTGCTCCGCCAGATCGAGCGGTTTCTGCAACGATAACAAGACAATGCCCGTCAGCAGACGCAGGCTGGGAGCTTCGGTCATGATCCGGGACAGGAATGGCAACTGCTGGAATTCCTGTAACGGGTAACCCGCGAAATGCGAGTTTTTCATCAGCGAATCGAAACCGAGTTTTTCGGCTAGCCGCGCCTGCTCAACATGTTCCTGGAACCCCTGCTGCATGTCGAAGCCGGCCGCGTATTGCGTGCGCATGCCGATGCCGTACCGCATTGTCCTGGTCATCTCGTTTTCCTCTCGACTTCACGTTCGACTGTTTCAAAGGGCCTGCGCCACGCGCGGGAACACTTCTTCGGCCAGCATCTGCATCGAATCGGTCGTTGCGCGCAAAGGCGTGCCGGGCCATTGCATGCTGGCGATAATATGGTTCGCGCCGGTGCGCCGGTGCAGGTCCACCACCTGGTCCGTGACTTCGTCGGGCGAGCCGATCAGGAAACGGTCACGGGCCAGTTCGTCGAATTCGAGCCCCAGATTGTCGTCCCCCTTGGGCATCGCCTTGTCCTGCCCCCATTCGTGATAAACCTTGTATTTCACCGCGAGCGTTTCGCCGCACAGGCGCAACGCCTCTTTGCGCGTTCTGGCGACGAAGACCTCGCGTCGTATCGGGAACTCTTTCGGCATTGGCTTGTTGAATTCCTCCAGCGCCGCCTTGTAGACATCGACCTGGCGCGCAATGGTGTCGATCCGGTTATGCGGATTCATGTACCAGCAATCGCCGATTTTCGCGGCGCGCCGTATGGCCGGATCCGCATTGGCGCCGACCCAGATCGGCGGGTTCGGCTTCTGCACGGGTTTCAGCGAAACCGAAGCGTTCTCGAGTTCGAAATGCGACCCCTTCATATTGACGCTGTTTTCCGTCCACAACCGCTTGATCGCGATCAGGTTTTCCTCGAACCGGGGGACCCGCTCCTTCTGTGTCGTGCCGAAGGCCTTGAATTCGACCTCGCGGTAGCCGAGCGCAATACCGAAAATCAGCCGGCCGCCGGAAATAACGTCGATGGAGGCAAGCTGTTCGGCGATATCCAGCGGCTTGTGCAGGGACAGCAACACTATGCCGGCGTTCAGGCGTACATTCGGCGCCTCGCGCGCCAGTGCGGCCAGGAACGGAATCTGCTGTACGTCCTGCAGAGGATAACCGGCGTAATGCGACCCTTTCGTGACGCAGGAAAAGCCCAGCCTGTCGGCGAGTTTGGCCTGTTGCATCAGTTCATTGAATCGCTGCGTCATGTCGTCCTCCTGCGGGAACTGGCCGCGCAGCATGAGACCGAACTGAATTGCCGTCATTACGTGTGCTCTCCTCTTTATGGATATTTGCCGGTAAGTTAGCCCGCGGATGCGCCGCTGTCACATGCGGCGCACCGCGTTTGCAAGATTTGTCGCGGAAAGGAATATCCCATGCGCGTTGCCACAACGGTGCCCAAGAACAACCTGAAACTGGTGCCGGACGCGGCGCGACATGTGGAATCATCCGGGTTCGATTCGATCCGCATGATGGAAAATTCCAACAATCCCTTCCTGTCGCTTGCCGTGGCGGCGACGGTGACCGAACGGGTCGAACTGATGACCGGCATCGCCATTGCCTTTGCCCGCACGCCGATGGCGGTGGCCGGGATGTCGCATGACCTGCAACTGGCCTCCGGCGGGCGTTTCAAGCTGGGCCTCGGAACCCAGGTCAAGGGGCACAACGAACGCCGGTTCAGCGTTCCATGGACGCCGCCCGCTCCGCGCATGCGTGAGTATATCGAGGTACTGCGCGCGATCTGGCGTTGCTGGGAGAAGGGGGCCCCGGCCGATTATACCGGCGACCATTACCGGTTCACCCTGATGACGCCGCATTTCGTGCCCGAGGTTACCAATTTACCGATGACGCCGGTCACGGTCGCCGCCGTCGGGCCGGCAATGCTGCGTCTGGCGGGTTCGCATTGCGACGGGGTGCAGTTGCACCCGTTCTGCACCCGCAAATATGTCGAGGATGCCGTGTTGCCGAAGCTGGCGGAGGGCTGGGTAAAAAGCGGCATATCCCGCGAAAATTTCGAGATTTCAGGCGGCGGCTTTGTTGTCACGGGTCCGGATGAGGAAACCGTTGCGAAGATATTCGAATATGTCCGCTTCCGCGTAGCCTTCTACGGGTCGACCCGCGCCTACTGGCCGGTCTTCGAAATGCATGGTCTGCATGACCTGGGCCAGAAACTGAATGCGATGGTCCGGGCCGGGCAGTGGGACCTGATGGCACGGGAAATTTCCGACGACGTGGTTCACCTGTTCGCCGCCGTCGGCACCCATGACACTATCGCCACAGCCATCGAGACGCGCTTCGGCGGGCTTGGCGATGTTGTGGACGCCATTCACGCGCCGGACGCCGATCCGGGGCTGACGCCGGACGTCATTCAGGATATCCAGCGCATCCCATCACGGTTCGAACGGTTCGATACGCAATGGTCGTACTCAGTTCCTGAGGCGCGTGACCAGACTTAAAATAGGCGTCCAGAACAGGCTGATTAGGGTCAGGATGAGGAAACCGACAACGATCGGGCTTTCCAGCATCCGGAGCGGGTTATTGTCGAGGATGATCATTGCCTGTGACAGGTTTTCCTCGACGAGTTGGCCGAGAATCAGCCCCATCACCAGCGGCGCCGGGCCGAAGCCGTGGCGCAGCATCAGAAAGCCGATCAATCCGGAACCCAGCATGACCCAGACATCGAATACCGATTGTCCATAGGCATAGGAGCCGATCATCGAAAACACAAACACCGCCGGCCATAGAATTGTCCTCGGGATCAGTGTGACGCGGGAAAACAGCTTCGCGCCACCCAACCCGACGATCAGAAAGACGAAATTGGCAATCAGCATCGAGCCGAAAATTGCGTAGACGAATTCCGGGGTTTCCCGCACGAGATTCGGTCCCGGCCGAAAGCCGTGCATGATCAGTGCCGCGAGGATGATGGCTGTCGTCGCGCTGCCGGGAATTCCAAGCGCGAGTGTGGGGACCATGGCGCCGCCGGTCGCCGCGTTGTTGGCGGTTTCCGGCCCGGCGATACCTTCCAGCGCGCCCTTGCCGAATTCCTCCTTGTGCTTGGACCACCGTTTGGCTTCGTTATAGCCCATGATCGCGGCCACGGTGGTTCCTTCCGCCGGAAGGATGCCGATAAATGTGCCAATGAAACAGGACCTTATGATCGCCCCCTTGACCTTTATGTAATCGGCAATGGACGGCAGTTTGATCGCAACGGAGGTCACGCGCTTATACACGACATCGAGGGCCTGGCTCTGGTTGAGCATCTCACCCATGGCGAACAACCCGATCAGCACCGGCAGGAAGCCGATCCCTTCGGTCAGATGCGGTATGCCGAAGGTGAATCGCTCGACGCCCGTTGTCAGATGGATGCCGACGGTGCTGATCAGCACGCCGACGGCTCCCGCGATAAGGTTGCGAATCGACGATTTCCCGGAAATAGTGGCCAGCATTGACAGGCCGAAAACCGCCAGCGCGAAGTATTCCTGCGGACGGAATTCGAGTGCGATCGCGGCCAGCAATGGCGCCGTGAAGAGAAACACAATGAGGCTGAATATGCCGCCGATCACGCTGCTGACAGCGGCCATGCCCAAGGCCCGGCCGGCTTCGCCGCGCTGCGCCATGGGATAACCGTCAATTGCGGTTGCGGCCGCGGGGGGCGCGCCCGGCGTGTTTATCAGGATCGCGGTGATCGATCCGCCGAAGGTGCCGGCACAGTAGAGCGACGCCATCATTGCGATCGCCGGCACCGGTTCGAGCGAAATCGTGAACGGCAGCAGCAGGGCCACGGCCATGGAGGAACTGAGACCGGGCAGGGCGCCGATGGTGACGCCGATCAGCACGCCGATGACAATGAGAATGAGGGTGTATGGGTCGGCCAGTAGCGAAAGGCCGAGGAGCATGTCGTCCATGACGATTTCCTGAAATTAAAAGCTTACTGGACCCAGGAGCCGACGGTCTCACCCAACAGTCCGGGTTCGAAATAGACCTGCAGCACCTTGGAAAACAGAACCATCACCGCGATCGGAAACAGGATCGCAAATGGAATTATCAGCTTCAGTCGCCGCTCGCCCCAAAGCAGGGGCAATACGAATGACGCGGTAATGACGGTCAGCAACGTTCCCAGCCAGGGCGCAATCAGCAGCAGAATGACAAGCACGCCGAAGGTGATATAGGCCATCGGCTGGATGCGGCTGTTTCGTTCCGCGTCAATATCTTCGCCGCGTTTCGAGATCGCACGATGTTCGAACGGCAACAGGATCGACAGCAGCAGGATCGTCCAGATCATGATCCGCGGGAAAAAGGCGGGCTGGATATTGTCCTGAAACAGCGCCGACGGTTCCTCGAACTGGGTCGTCGCATACCAGGCGAAACCGCAGAACGCAAAGAGCGCCAGAGTCAGCAGCAGATCGGTTCGATGTACAAGGGACGACGACGCGGTATCGCTCCGCGCCGTCGCAGCCTTGGCCTGATCCTCGTGGTTTGGATCGGTCATATCAAAGCCCTGAAGGTTATTTCGCGAGGCCCAATTCGACCAGCGCTTCGCGGGCTACCGCGTATTCGGCCTTGATGTTCTCGGTCCATTCTTCCCAGCCCGCGACACTTGCTTCGGGATCGAGACCGGAGCTTTTCAGGTATTCAGCGAAAGTCGAATGCCTCATTGCCTTGACCATGGCCGCTGATAGCATCTCAATCCGGTCCTGCGGCGTACCCTTGAGAACGAAATAGCCGCGGGTTGTCGATGTCGCGACCTCAATACCATTTTCGAACGTCGTCGGAACGTCGGGAAAATCCTTCAGCCGCTTCTTCGCCATCACGGCCAGCGCCCGGAAGGTGCCGTCGATAACCTGCGTCGATGCCTCGCTGACATTGGGCAATGTGGCATCGATCGCACCGGACATCAGCGCCTGCACCATCTGGGCGCCGCTGCCGAACGGTACGACCTTGTATTTGATGCCGGTCTGCTTGGCGAACTGGATCAGGCCGACAGCTCGGTATTGCCGATCTCGGCGATGCCCCAGTTCAGCGGCTCTTCCTTCGAGCGGGCGATCAACTCGTCCAGCGACTTGATATCGCCCTTGGCGTTTACGGTGATGAATGTGGGATCGTCCATTGCCCGGGCAATGCCGACGATGTCATCGATGCCGACGCCGGCCTTGCCGCGCGCTATCGTGTACAGATGCGTCTGCGTCATCGCGAGAACCGTATAACCGTCTTTCGGCTTTTTCATGGCGTAGTCGATCGCCGCGGCGCCGCCGCCGCCCTGCTGGCTGTTGACGACCATATCGACGCCGAGTTCGCGTCGGGTCCGGATCATCATCATCCGGGCGGTCGTGTCCGTGCCGCCGCCGTATTTTGCGTGGGTTACGATTTCAATCGTCTTGGACGGAAACTTGTCGTCCTGGGCCATTGCAGACGGAACGGCGATGGCCAGGGCCATCGCAGCCGTCGTCAGTAAGGTCGTACGTCTGGTTATTGCGCGCATGATATTCCTCCCGTTCAAACGTCGCGGCGTCCACATTCCAGCGTGGCGCCTATACGACGGATAATTGCACACCTGCGGGCTCCATGCATACCCGCGATTACAACGATGTCGATCATGACATCAGGCCGAAAATAGGGTCAACGTTCGCGATAGAACGCACAGAACATGACGACACCTACTCCGGTGACAAGGGCCGCGACCAGCCAGCCCTGGCTGAAACTCGCCGTCGCGTCGATGACCGCGCCGAACAGCGGCGGGCCGACCATGGATCCCATGCCGGTGCCGAGCGACAGAAATCCGATGGCCGAACCCGAATCGGCGCGGTTAACGGATTCCACCGCCAGCGTCTGGATCAGCGAGGCCCAGGAGGCGATGGTCAGCCCCAACAGGACGGCGACGGCCAGACCCGCGCCGATTCCCCACCAGGTATCGACAGCGGCCATAAGGCCAAAAAACACAACGGCGGCGATACACAGCATCGCGGTCAGTTTCTTCCGGCGTCCGCGGAAGACGGTATCGCTGACCACGCCCCAGCCGATGCGCCCGATGGCGCTGCCGCCCTGGGCCAGTCCCATGGCGATACTGGCGACGCCCTGGCTGGATTGCAGCGCCTCGCGCATGAACAGGGTGAGATAGGTAAAGAAAATATGTTGACCGGCGTTCATGAAGGCGCAGGAACCGACCAGAGCGCCGTAATTTCGATCCCTGGCCACGCGCAGGATACCGGCAAACGGACTCTCCAGAGGACCGATACGGGCACGCTTCGCTTCAACGAGCGGCAGACAGATCAGGCCGCCCAGGCAGGTCAGGCCGACGATCACCCACAGGATTCCCTGCCAGGACAGCCACGCGGTCAGAAACAACGTGCCCGCGGCCAGAATGCCGCCGGCGGGGACACCGGCCTGCTTCACACCCATCGCGGTTGCCCGCCGGCGCGGGGGAAACCATTCCAGGACGCCACGCGCCGTGGCCGGATTGACGATAGCGTAGGCCCATCCCATAAACAGCATCGCCGCCAGCGCCGTATACAGCCCGTTCGCCTGGGTCAGCGTCGCCGTGGCAAGGGCCAGCAGCATATGGGCCAGGACAAGGGCCCAGCCGACGCCGATTTTATCCACCAGAATTCCGGCCGGCATTGTGCCTGTAATCTGTCCCGCGCTATAGGCACTGATCAGCAGGCCGAACTGGCTGAAACTGAGTCCCAGTTCCGGGCGAATTACCGGCGCCAGCGACAGTACCGAAACGCTGTTAAGCGTGCCGATAGCATGCGCGGTGGTGACAATCGTCAGCCGCATCCGCCAGAATTCGGCAGGATCGTCGAGGCGCGTGTCGCTCACAATCCGCTATTTCATTCCAGCGACCTGTCAGAAACCGACATCGTCGCCGCCCTTGAGTTGCAGCATTTTCCGGGCTTCATCCGGCGTCGCGATTTCCAGCGAAAGATCCTCCAGTATCCGGCGAATTTTCGCCACCTGTTCGGCATTGTTCTTTGCCATCTGGCCTTTTGCCAGATAAAGGCTGTCTTCCAGCCCGACGCGCACGCTGCCCCCCAGCATCGCAGCCTGGGTGACAAAGCTCATCTGATGGCGTCCGGCCGCCAGCACCGACCAGACATAATCCGTGCCGAACAGCCGGTCGGCCGTCCGCTTCATGAACAGCACATTGTCGAGGTCCGCGCCCATCCCGCCGAGAATGCCGAAAATTGACTGGATAAAGAAGGGCGGCTTCAGCAACCCGCGGTCAACGAAATGCGCAACATTGTATAAGTGTCCCAGGTCATAGCATTCGTGCTCGAACCGGGTGCCATGTTCTTCACCAAGATGTTTTAGAATGTACTCTATATCTCTGAATGTATTTCGGAAAATATGGTCATCCGTGCCCCGCAAATAGGGTTCTTCCCAGTCATATTTCCAGTCAGTGAACTTGTCCGCCGCCGGCGAGATATTGAAATTCATCGACCCCATGTTGAGCGAGCACATTTCCGGCTTCGCCCGCATAGGGGCCGCCAGCCGGTCCTCCAGCGTCATTTTCAGCCCGCCGCCCGTTGTGATGTTGATAACGGCATCGGTGTTCTGCTTGATGCGCGGCAGGAATTTCATGAAGACATCGGGATCGGGGGTCGGTTCGCCGGTTTCGGGATCCCGCGCATGCAGGTGCAGGATGGCGGCGCCCGCTTCCCAGGCGGCGATACTCTGTTCGGCGATTTCATCCGGCGTGATAGGCAGCCCTTCCGACATGGTGGGCGTATGGATCGCGCCTGTCACGGCGCAGGAAATAATGACCTTGTTACCCGCCATGGCGGCGCCTCCCGATTATTGTCCGTCTCCCGGGAGACTAAGGCCGCGACGGTATCGGCGACAAGGGCGGTTTCCCGGCAATGCATAAAAACCGGTTGGCCGGTCGGCGGCTTACGGTAAGGTGTACGCAGATTTCAACCTGAATACCGGGAGGTGCGCGAAGTGATAAAAGTATGGGGAAGACCCGATGGCTCCAATGTCATCAAGGCAATGTGGTGCATCGGCGAACTGGGCATCGAATACGACCGTATCGACTGGGGCGGCAAATTCGGCGGTAATGACGACCCCGCATACCGCGCCAAGAACCCCAATGGCCGGCTGCCAACGATAGAGGAAGAAGACGGCTGGTGCGTCTGGGAATCAGGCGCGGTCATCCGCTACCTTTCCGCCAAATACAGCATGGGCAATCTGTATCCCGAAGACCTGCGCGCCCGCGCCGACGCGGACCGGTGGATGGACTGGAGTTCGCTGAACATGGCCGGCTTCAACGGCGCCTATCTCGACTACTTCTTCCGCCTGCCGGCAGAGCAGCGGGACATCAGGAAGATTGAGGAAGCGGTGAAAAATGCGACGCCCTGGTACGACATCCTCGACAAACATCTCCAGGGACGCGACTATGTCTGTGGTGACAAGCTCACCATCGGCGATATCCCGGCGGGGGCGCTGACCCATCGCTGGATGACCTGGACGCCGAAGGGGATGCGTCCGTCGCATCCTAATGTGGAAGCCTGGTACGCAAGGCTGTGCCAGCGCCCGGCCTATCGCGAACACGTTCTGGACAAGACCAACAAGCCGAAATTCTGATTACCGGAACGGTCGCGGCGGCCTTACCGCCGCTGCGACCATTCCGTCAGGACGGTGCCGACGGCGCGTGTCAGCGTCGTCAGTTCGTCCTTGCCGATGACGAAGGGCGGCATCAGGTAGACGATGTCGCCGAACGGCCGAATCCAGACGCCCTCCTCGACGAATCGCGCCTTCAACCGGTCATTGGCTTTCAGGTCTTCCAGTTGCACCACGCCAATAGCCCCCTTGACGCGGACGTCGATTACCCCCGGCAGTCCCCGGCAGGGTTCCAGCGCGGTTTCCAGATGCGCCTCGATTTTGGCTACCTGCGCCAGTCGCGGTTCGGTTTCGAACAGGTCCAGCGAAGCATTTGCCGCCGCACAGGCCAGCGGGTTGGCCATAAAGGTCGGCCCGTGCATCAGCGCCGCCCCCGAATCATCCGACAGAAAGGCGTCGAAGACCCGGTCGGTCGCCACCGTTGCCGCCAGCGCCATCGTACCGCCGGTCAAAGCCTTGGAAAGGGTCATGATATCCGGCACGATATCCGCCTGTTCGCAGGCGAACATCGAACCGGTGCGTCCGAATCCGGTCATGATTTCGTCCAGGATGAACAGCAGGTCGTGATCCCGCGCGCGCCGGGAAATGGCCGCCAGTATTTCGGGACTATGGAACTTCATGCCGCCCGCCCCCTGTACCAGCGGTTCCATGATGATCGCCGCACATTCGCCGGCATGCCGGACGAGGAAGGAATCGAATGCGGCAAAATCCGAATCCGCCCGGGGCAGGGGAATAACGTGCTGTTCCGGCACGAGGCCGCGGAACAGCGCATGCATGCCTTCTTCGGGGTCGCAGACAGACATGGCGCCGATCGTGTCGCCGTGATAGGCGCCGCCAAAGGCGATAAATTTGCGGCGACCGGATTCGCCGCCGTTTATCCAATACTGTAACGCCATCTTCATGGCGATCTCGACCGACACAGATCCCGAATCAGAAAAAAATACCCGGTTCAGGTCACCCGGCAGCAGGGCGGCAAGGCGATGGGCGAGCCGGCAGGCAGGTTCATGGACAAGTCCGCCGAACATGACATGGGGCATGACCGCCAGTTGGTGCTGCACGGCCGCCCGGATATGGGGGTGGTTATAACCATGGCACGCAGTCCACCATGAAGACACGCCGTCGACCAGCCTGCGCCCGTCGGCGAGGGTTATTTGCACGCCATCGGTCGATGCCACCTGCAAGGGCGGCAGCGCCGTTTTCATCTGGGTATAGGGCAGCCAGAGCTGTCCGGTCGTATCCTTCAGGGTTGACACCTAAAGCGGCATGGGTGCAATGCCCAGCCGGTCAAACAGGGCTTCGTCGCGGTCGCGACCGGGATTATCCGTCGTCAGCAGCTTCGGTCCCACGAATATCGAATTCGCGCCGGCAAGGAAGCACAATGCCTGCAATTCATCGGTCATCGTCTCGCGACCGGCGGACAGCCTCACCATGGATTTCGGCATTACAATCCGCGCGGTGGCGATCATGCGGACAAACTCCAGTGGATCCATGTCGGCTTCGCTGTCCACCGGCGTACCCTCGACCTTGACCAGCATATTGATCGGCACGCTTTCGGGATGCTTCGGCAGGGTCGCCAGCGTCGTCAGCATCCCGACCCGGTCCTCGCGCTGCTCGCCCATGCCGACGATGCCGCCACAACAGACATTGATTCCCGCATCGCGCACATGGCCCAGCGTTTCCAGCCGGTCCTGATAGGTCCGCGTCGTGATGATTTCGCCGTAAAATTCTTCCGAGGTATCGAGGTTGTGATTGTAATAGTCGAGCCCGGCATCGCGCAGCCTTTCCGTCTGGTCCGGCGTCAGCATGCCGAGGGTCACGCAGGTTTCCATACCGAGTTCCCGAACGCCGCGAACCATCTCGCAAATCGCGTCCATGTCCCGGTCCTTCGGGCTTCGCCATGCGGCGCCCATGCAATAACGCGTCGCGCCAGCGTCGCGCGCCTGCCGCGCCTGCGCCAGCACGGTATCGACCTGCATCAGCTTTTCAGCCTGAACGCCGGTTTCATGGTGAACGCTTTGCGGACAGTATGCGCAATCCTCCGGGCAGCCGCCGGTCTTGACGCTGAGAAGCGTCGACATCTGCACTTCATTGGGATCAAAATACTGTCTATGTACCGTCTGGGCCTGGAAAATCAGGTCGTTCAGGGGTTGCGCAAAAATTGCCGCGATTTCAGCACGTGTCCAGTCATGTCGCGGGCCGCTCCCCATCGGAACGGGGTGGCTGGCGATACGCGGTTCGGTAACGATGGACATCGTAGGCATTCCCTTGAAGTGTCGCGGCTTTCGCGGGGCAGCATAGGCGGTTACGATAGCGCGTCAAGACGATGCCAACCGGCAAATGGAGAGGTTTACAGGCATGGTGCAGTCCCTGGTGGATTTCGCACGGGGAAAGCTCGCGGCGCTGGAACAGCAGCAACTGCGCCGGACGCTGTTCGATACCGAGCGGCAGGAGGGTGCCATCGCGATTCGCAATGGTAAACGCCTGATTTCCTTTGCCTGCAACGATTACCTCAACCTGTCGCAGCATCCAGATGTCAAACAGGCCGCGATAGACGCAACCGAACGCTACGGCGTCGGTTCCGGCGCGTCGCGCCTTGTAACGGGAAATCATCCGCTTTTCCGGGAACTCGAGGCGCGGCTGGCCGCCCTGAAGGGAACAGACGACGCCTGTGTCTTCGGTTCCGGATATCTCGCGAATCTCGGCATCATCCCGGCGCTGATCGGCCCGGGCGATCTGCTGCTGGCTGATGAATTGAGCCATTCCTGCCTGCTGGCCGGCGGCGCCCTGTGCCGGGCGGAAATGATCATGTTTCGTCATAACGACCTGGCGCATCTCATTGAAATACTTGACCGGAGACGCCACGAATTCCAGCGAACGATGATCGTAACCGACGGGGTTTTCAGCATGGATGGCGACCTCGCGCCGGTTGCCGACATGGCGGCGCTGGCGGAGGGTTACGATGCTTGGCTGATGACCGATGACGCGCATGGCGTCGGTGTTCTGGGCGGCGGCAGCGGAAGCAGCCATATGAATGGCGCCAGGACGGTCGTTCCGCTGCAGATGGGGACGTTGTCGAAAGCCATCGGCGGCTATGGCGGATATCTTTGCGCGGCGCAGCCCGTCATCGACCTGATGCGGACCCGCGCCCGCACATTCATCTATTCCACCGGCCTGCCGCCCGCGTCGGTGGCCGCCAGCATTGCCGCGCTGGATATCATCGCGCAGTATCCGGACTACGCGGCTCTGCCCCTGGTCAAGGCGCGCCTGTTCTGCGCGGCTACCGGATTGCCGGAACCGCAGAGTTGTATCGTCCCCGTCCTCCTGGGCGACCCTGAAAGGACATTGGCGGCATCGAAAATGCTTGAAGAACTGGGATACCTGGTGACGGCCATCCGTCCGCCAACGGTGCCGCCGGGTACCGCGCGGTTGCGGTTCACGTTTACAGCCGTTCATGAAAACGACGACATCCTTCGGCTGGCCGAAGCCGTCAAGCCGCTGATCGCTGCCGCCTGACGTCATGAGGTCCTGTTTTATCACCGCCACGGGCACCGAAATCGGCAAGACCTACGTGACGACGCTGCTGTGCCGGCAGTTGCGCGATGCCGGATATTCGGTTCGCGCACTGAAACCGGTTATCAGCGGCTTCGACCCGGCCGATTGTGCGGAAAGCGATACCGTCAGGATTCTGAAGGCGCTCGATATCCCTGCGACAGAAGCGAAAATCGAGGCGATTTCTCCCTGGCGCTTTCGCGCTCCGCTGTCGCCCGACATGGCAGCCGAACGCGAAGGCCGCGGCATTGACTTCGCGGCGCTGACCGCATTCTGTCGGCCGGGCAGCGAGGACGTGCTCTTGATCGAAGGGGTTGGCGGCGCCATGGTACCGTTGACCGGCACGCAAACGGTCGCGGACTGGATCGCCGCACTGGACGTTCCGGCGCTGGTTGTCGCCGGCAGTTATCTTGGAACCATCAGCCATACCCTGACGACAGTAACAGCCCTGCAGGGCAGGGGTGTCGCAGTCGCGGCGGCCATTGTCAGTGAATCCGAAACCAGCCCCGTACCCCTGGCGGAAACCGTTGGGGCCATAAGGCGCTTCGTTTCCGGTGTGCCGGTCGTTGCGCTTCCAAGGGGAGCGGCGACGGTTGACGGTCTGTCCGCTGTTTTCCCCAGGCTGTAATGGCGGGTGACATGAACGTGAACCGGGGTGTTTAAGCTGTGTTGGATGCAATCGCCGGACTAGCGCTACATTAAAGCCGGTTCGCGGCAACGGGAGAACAGCCATGTCAGATAATTCTCACGCCAGCCCCGGTTTTTCGAAAAACCCGGGATACGTTATCGAACTGTTGCGGTCATCGCGTCGGGTCCGTGTCGTTTTTAACGGCGCGACGATTGCCGACAGCGAGAATGTCCTGCTGATGCGCGAACAGAACCACGCGCCTGTGTGTTATTTTCCGCTACCCGACGTGGCATTGAAGCACCTGCAACGAACCGATCATGCGACACATTGCCCCTACAAGGGCGAGGCCTCCTACTGGACAGTGTCCGTTGCCGGCAGAACGGAAGATAACGCGGTATGGGGCTACGAAACGCCTTATGATGAAGTCGCTGATATCAAGGGCCATGTCGCGTTCTACCGCGGCCGGATGGACGGATGGTTTGAAGATGGGGAGCCTGTGCTGGGACAGGCGCATTAATACCTAATCAGCCGCGTCGTTCAAATCCCAGTCATACCCGTAGCGAAATTCGGTCACCCGTTTCAGGGCGGCAGCGAGATCCGCGTCCGCATATTGGGTCAGATGCGCGATGATTGATTTCATATCGCCGCCGAAGTCGCTGGCGAACCAGTCGTATATACTGGATACGATCGCGGTTTCGCCGTCTATCTGAACGCCGCGCGGATGATTCACGAAGTCTCTGGCAGCCATATTCATCAGTGTATTGGCGTTGCCCGCAGTGAACGCCTGCCTCTGCAGGTTGGGACAGCCGAGCGAGGCGCAATTCAGCGCATAATGCAGCCGCGGATCGCGCCAGAGGGGCCGCAGTATCCGGTGTTCGACATCATCCAGGGTGATTTCGACGGATTCCACGGCAATCAGCGCGCGCCCCCAGGGACCGGAACTGAATATCCCCGACCGGATTGCGCGAATTGAGTCGACGGGATAGTTATCCAGGACCATCCGCACAGTGAGGGCGTTGTAAAGGTTTATCCAGAAGGCCAGTTGTTCCGGTCGGCTCAACCGGCCCACCGGCGTATCGGACAGCAGGGTCAGATAGCGTTCCAGCGCTGCCCGGTCCGAATCCGATACCCTGCCGTAACGCACCCGATTGATGCCGTCATCGCCGGCGATTACGTAAGTCGCCAGAAACCCGCTCCAGAGGGAGTGATCCACGGTCAGGGAGGCGGAATCGTCGGAGTCGGCCCAGCGCTCCCATAGCACTGCCCTGGGGGCGGCCCAGGCGGCAGCGGAAGTGGCCAGGGAAATCAGAATCGCAAAAAGGAACAGGCACCGTTTCATATCAGCCATACTGGTTGGACAGACACCTTGCACCGGTTTCCCCGGCACACGGTATGGGATACTAACTCGAGGGTCGAATGTCCGAGCCGGGCACGGTATTGTAATGAAAATTGAACCATTGAGGAGCGCGCCATGATTGTCGAACAGATATGGACCGGAAATTCGTACCGCAACTTCAACTACCTGATTGTCTGTCCCGACACCGGCGAAGCGATGGCTGTCGATCCGCTGGATCACGAAAAATGCCTGGCGACGGCCAAACGAAACGGCTGGACGATAACGCAGATCCTCAATACCCACGAACATAATGACCATATCGGCGGCAACGACGCGGTGGTCGCGGCGACGGGCGCGAAGATTCTGGCGCATCACGGCGCGCAGGCCAAAATCCCGAACATGGCGCGTGGCCTCGACGCGGGCGACGTGATCAGGGTCGGCAAGGCAGTGGAACTGGAATGCCTCGACACGCCCGGCCATACGATGAGCCATATCTGCCTGATGTCGCGTACCGACCAGCCGGCGCTGTTCTGCGGCGACACGCTGTTCAACGCGGGTGCGGGCAACTGCAAGAGCGGGCATCCGCATAACCTGTATGAAACCTTCGCCGGCCAACTGGCCAAGCTGCCGGACAATACGCTGATCTATCCGGGACATGACTATATCTCGAACAATCTCGGTTTCACCCTCGACCGCGAACCGGACAACGAGAAGGCGAAGAAGCTGATGGACGAGATCGAGGGGCAGGACCTGAACGATGCGCTGGTATCGACCCTGGCGCTGGAGAAGGAAATCAATACCTTCTTCCGTCTGCACAGTCCGAGCGTCATCGCCCGGCTCCGCGAGGAGTTCCCCGACATGCCGGAAAACCCGGACCCGGAAACTGTATTCATCAACCTGCGGACATTGCGTAACAGCTGGTAAACCGGATCCGGCTGACGCTGGCGGAGGTCCGCGCCGGTATATCCAACACAAACGCCGTTGTCATCGCTGATGTGATGACGGCGGCTTAACGCGACGGCTGCGAATCGCACGGCTTGTTCCGCATGCATGGCTTTGCGGCGCCGGCAATGGTCGCGGGGCGGCCCGTACCAGGTCAGATTCATGTGATTGAATGGAACCGCAAACTTTCAACAGTCGCGGGAGGGGCTGGCCAGCCTGGCGATGACAGGGTAATGCGTCAATTCGGTCCTTGCCGCGGCCTCTGCCGGTCTGATCGTATAATTTCCTGTCAGGTTCGCGATCAGCCAGTCAAGGTCCTCGCTGAGGTTTCCGCGACCTTCGATCCGTCGGGTGGGGGCAGGCACCAGCTTTCCTGCCTCCAGACGACCCAGGATGAACCGGAATGCATAATTCGGTGTCAGGCCCATCCGCATGTCGGCCACGATGACCTCATCGTCCTGCACCATGATCCGGTAAAAGCCATGACTGAACTCCGCGATCCTGGCGATACGGTCGTCATTCGCTGAACACGCGTTGATTCCCAGATTTCGCCGGTAGGTATATAATGCTGGATTTTCAGTGTGGCCGAATACCGGGATGTCGAGATTGAAACTAATGTCCCCGTCGATACCGACTACGCGCCAGAACACCGTGTTGAATGGTGTCGGGGTGGCAATCAATCGGTCGGGCGCCACCCCGATATCAGCCAGCAATCCATTTGCTTTGCCGGTCACAATCTGCTGCGCAATCAGAGACCAGGCCAGATAGGCGGTCGTGAAGCCGAGGCTGGCGAGGAGCACTTTGCCGTATCGTGGTGTCCAAGACCGGCAGGCCATCGCCCAGCCCACGGCAACGAGCAACGGTATCGTGTAAAGCGGATCGATGATGAACATCGATCCCACAGAGACAGGTTCGTTCCAGACTGGCCAGAACAGGCGCGTTCCATATATCGTGAGGGCGTCGAGCAGGGCATGCGTTGCAAGGCAAAGGAATACGGCGGTATAGGCGATCGCACGTTCGCCGGATAGCGCTTTGCTGAACCGCGTTATGATTTCTCCCAAAACGGGCGTCAGGGCGGCGTGGACGAGGAGCGAATGGCTCCATCCGCGGTGATTCACAAAGGCGTCGACGGGATCGCTGTGCCGGAGGAAGACGTCCATATCCGGTAGCGTGCCGAGTAAGCCGCCGGTCAACGCTGCGCGCCTCGGGCCGATCCGGCGGCCGAGCACGGCAACGCCAACGCAGGCTCCCAGGGCAAATTGCGTAATGCTGTCCATATTTCAGGAAAACCGGCTTATGGTCTGGTTACCGCGTTATTTGGAATACCCAATAGCAGAAACAAAAATCAAGGCTATCGGGTATTGAGCATGGCGTGGTCATAATTTCGTCAGTTCATATCCCGAAGAATGGCTCTCTTTCGCGCCGCGAGCCGTTTCAGCAGGGCGGGGGCGAGGTGGATGGGAATCTGGCTGGCGGCGAAATAGATCCAGGACAATTCCGGGACCGCGCCGCCGGTGGCCGCGATCAGTAGACCGAGATTGCGCAGTGATGTCATGATGCCCAGCGCCCGCGCCTGTTCGCGTCCCGCCCGGATAAACAGCAGGAAGGTCACGACGTAATAGGCGGCGAACAGTGCCAGCGCCAGCAGCGACACCCACAACACGGTCAACGGGTCGCGCATCAGCGATGGCAGGAACAATTCCATGACCGGGGCGGCAAAAATATACAGCACGATGATGTTGATACCGTCGATTTCCGCCCCGTAGCGGCGAATCCCGTCCATGCCCGCAATCCGCCGGATGATGACCGATATGACGGTCGCACTGCCGAGAATCCCCAGCAGTTTCAGCCCCAGGGCCAATGGCGGTAAGGACAAGTCGGCCCCGATGAGCAGCCATGCAAAGAAGGGTGCGGTCAGCGGGATCAGGGCGGTGCTGGCGACCAGGACGATCAGCACCAGGGTCGCATCCAGCCCCATCAGCAATACCAGCGCCGGCGCCGCCATCATGGGAGAGGCGGAAAACTGCATGACAAGCCCTGTAAACAGGTCGGGGGCGTATTCTCGCATCCCGAACAGCAGGCAGACGCCACCGAACAGGAACGGGATGCCGATGACCGTCCAGACCGTAGCCGCGATGACGACATACGGGCGGCTCAGGTGCCGCCGCAGCACGCCGATATCGACCCTGATAAAGGCGATGCACAACAGGGCAACGACGATCTCGGTCAGGAAATCCTTCATCAGCGCGCCGACCTGCGGCGTCGCCATTGCCAGGAAGACGACAATGGCGACCGCAGTTGTGCCCTGTCGGCCCAGCCAGGCGAGCGGTGCGAGAAGAATGCTCACGGAATGGCGGCTCCGGACCGGGCCCTGTGTGCTTCTGTTTTCATGGCCGCAGTCTATCGACTAGTATCGCGCGGCGATATCCAACTGAAACGGGACGGGCATGGCGGAAGCACAGGGAGCGGCGCGGCTGGCGGTGGATGTCGGCGGGACCTTCACCGATGTGGTCGTGGAGCATGATGGAAAACGCACCACGGTGAAAGTGCTGACCACCAGCCATGCACCGGAGGAAGGCGTGCTCGAGGGCATTGAGACAGCCTTGGAGGCCGCGGCGCTGGCGATGGCGGATATCGGCATCCTGATTCACGGCACGACGCTTGCGACCAATGCCATCATTGAGCGCAAGGGCGCGGTCACGGCGCTGATCACGACCGAAGGGTTCCGTGACGTGCTCGATATCGCTTATGAAACCCGTTACGACCAGTACGATATCTTTCTCGACAAGATCGATCCGCTGGTGCCGCGCTACCTGCGCTTTACGGTGCCCGAACGCCTGTCGGTCAATGGTACCGTGCTGAAACCGCTGGACGAATCCGCCGTCGAAGCGCTGTTAGCGAAACTGGACGCCGAAGGCGTGACCAGTATCGCGGTCGGCTTCCTGCATGCCTATGCCGATGACCGCCATGAACAGCGGGTCCGCGAGATATTGTCGGCGCGGCGACCGGCCTGGACCGTTACCCTGTCCTCGGAGGTCTGTCCGGAAATCCGCGAATACGAGCGTTTCACCACCGCCACGGCCAATGCCTATGTCCAACCGCTGATGGGGCGCTACCTGACACAGTTGAATTCGGAACTGGATTCGCGCGGTTTCCGGGGGGCGCTGTTCATGATGACGTCCGGCGGCGGGCTGACGACGCTGGAAACCGCAGTGCGGTTCCCGATCCGGCTGGTCGAATCAGGACCGGCGGGCGGCGCAATTCTGGCGACCGGCGTGGCACGGGCAACCGGTGTCGACAAGGCGCTGTCCTTCGACATGGGCGGCACCACGGCCAAGATCTGCCTGATCGAGAATTATACCCCCGAAGCCGGCCGCAGCTTCGAGGTCGACCGCCAGGCGCGATTCCAGAAAGGCAGCGGGCTGCCGCTACGTATCCCGGTGATCGAGATGGTGGAAATCGGCGCCGGTGGCGGGTCCATAGCCAGCATCGATTCGCTGCAGCAGATCGCGGTCGGACCGCAAAGCGCGGGATCGGACCCGGGGCCCGCCTGCTATGGCCGTGGCGGCATCGCGCCAACCGTGACCGACGGCGACGTGACCCTGGGCAGAATCGACCCGGCGAGCTTCGCCGGCGGTAAAGTGCCCCTGTATCCGGACAGATCGATTGCCGCGCTGGAGACCACGGTCGGCGGCCCCCTGGGCCTCAGCGGCGAATTGGCCGGCTACGGCGTGATCGAGATGGTCGATGAGAACATGGCCAATGCGGCGCGCGTGCATTCCATCGAGCGCGGCAAGGTGATCGCCGACCATACCATCATCGCCTTTGGCGGGGCGGCCCCGCTGCATGCGTCGCGACTGGCGGAAAAGCTGGCCATTGACCGGGTCATCGTGCCGACCGATGCGGGTGTGGGATCGGCGGTCGGGTTTCTGCGGGCCCCCATCGCCTATGAAGTGGTGCGCAGCCGATACATGACCCTGCGCGACTTCGATGCCGGTCAGGCGAATACCCTACTGGATGCGATGCAGGGCGAAGCGCTCGGCGTGGTGCGTTCCGGCGCCGGTAATGCGGCGTTAACGGAAAAGCGGATCGCCTTCATGCGCTATATGGGGCAGGGACATGAAATCGTGGTGCCGCTGCCCAACCGCCCGTTGACGATAGATGATGCCGCCATGCTGAAACAGATTTACGACCGGGAATACGAGGCGCTGTATGGCCGCACGATCCCG
This sequence comes from Alphaproteobacteria bacterium, assembly GCA_040905865.1. Classification (NCBI taxonomy): domain Bacteria; kingdom Pseudomonadati; phylum Pseudomonadota; class Alphaproteobacteria; species Alphaproteobacteria bacterium. The sequence continues at coordinate 28,084 of JBBDQU010000036.1, read as the reverse complement.
GAAGGCGATATCGAGGTGCTGACCTGGGCAATGACCATCAGCACCGCTATGGCCGATCAGGCGCCGGTCGCGACCGCTCCGGATGTCGATACGCCGCCGCCATCCGGCTACCGCCCGGTCTTCGACCCCGTCACCCAGACCTTCGCCGATATCGCGCAATACCGCCGCGACGTCCTGGCGCCCGGCATGCGCGTTGCGGGCCCGGCAATAATCGCTGAAGATGAGACATCCACATTCGTTTCCGCCAGTTTCAACGCGCGGATCGACGCTTCCGGTTTTATCGTAATGGAGCGGAGCGCCCGGAGCGGGAGTACCACACATAAGAATCCTTAGGGGGAAACAATGAAAATCAAGGAAGTACGCACGACTTTCCTGGAGCTGCCGTTCAAGGTGATGCCGTCGCTGCAGGCCGGTTTCAACCGGCCGCGCCAGATTCTGGTGGTCGAGATCGAAACCGAATCGGGCCTCGTCGGCATGGGCTATCAGCTTTACCTGCGCGAAGGATTCCGCACCACGGCCGCGGCCATCGCCGAACTGATCACGCCGCGGATACTGGGCCGCGACGCCACGCAAGTGGAAGGTATCTGGCGCGATATCTGGCGCTCGACCTTCGCCGACGGCCGCGGCGGCGCACCGCTTCTGGGCCTCTCGATTATCGATGTCGCACTCTGGGACCTCGTCGGCCAGAAGGCGGGAATGCCGCTGCATCGTCTCTGGGGCAACTTTCGTACCGAGGTGCCGGTATACGGCTCTGGCTGCTGGCGCGGCATGGGTGGCGAAGGTATGGCGGAAAAAGCAAAGCGTTTCGTTTCGGAGGGTTACAAGGCGATCAAGATGCAGGTCGGCCATATCTGGACCGATGCGCAGGATGTTGCCAACGTGAAAATGGTGCGCGACGCGGTCGGACCGGAAATCGACATCATGGTCGATGTGAACATGGCCTGGACCGCAGACAAGGCGATTCTGATGGGGCGAAAACTGGAAGAGTATGAAATTTACTGGCTGGAAGAGCCGGTAATTCCGGATGATTTTGCGGGCTACGCCCGAATCGCCGATAAGCTGGACCTGCGGGTCGTGGGCGGCGAGAGCCATTTCACCCGATTCGATCTGAAACCGTTCTTCGAAAACCCCAACCTGCCGATCCTGCAGCCGGATGTGGTTCGCGGCGGTCTGACCGACATGCGCAAGACAGCGGCGATTGCCGATACCTGGGGCATGACCATCGCCCCGCACCTGTATCCCGAACTGATGATTCACGTCGCGGCGTCGATTCCAAACGCACTGATTCTCGAGAACATGGAATTCATGGATGACCTATGGGTCGACTGGGCGGCTCCCGTAAACGGCATGATTACGGCGCCGGAAACCCCGGGTCACGGCCTGCGATTCAAGCCGGAAATCCTGAAAGACTGCACGATTCAATAGCTTTGCCGGCGGATGCCAAACCGGTCCCGGCGCTTCCCCGGGATCGGCTTTCCGGCGCCGTATCGTGTGCCGATTTAAATTTACGGCCCGATGTCCGCCATGGCCGGTATCCCGGAGCGGGCCTGGTCGACGCACCCTGTCAGCACCTGGTGCTGCGACAGACGTATCGTGTCCTGGAACACCTGTAATAATTCCCGGTCGGCCTTCTACGGCGGAGAATATCGCGCCGGTATCGTGCGTATTATTTTCCAACCTTAAAAAAAATTAACCAAACGTGCCATTTGTCGCTTGGTCTTTGTCGCACAAGAGCGAAGATTCTTTCCGTCGATTCTATTTAACCGAGAAGGGAAGAAAGATGTCATCGCTCAGAATACAGGATCTCGAAAACATTCAGGCATTTGTCGGCGACATGTTGACCGGCCTGGAGATGCACGGGCTTACATTTGAAACCGACGCCAATATGTGGAATTGGCGAAAACTTCTGGAAAGCGCGCCGGGCGGGATTGGCGTTTCGCGCGCCCTCGACCCGGAACTGAATAATCTGGAAAGCGGCAACGCATTCTGGCTTTACGCCAAGAATCGTGCCGGCGACATCGTCGCTTGCCAGGCGGACCGGCTTGTGATCACCGAAGACTTCGTCGGCGATTATGTGGCGACCCATCGCCTGTTTGGCGATCTCCGTCCCGTTATTCACCATTACACGGTTCGCCTCGGAGAACGCTATCCGCTGATCAGCGGCCGCGTAAACCTTGGGGGCGGCGCCTGGGTCCATCCCGCCTGGCGTGGCAAGAATCTGGGGGGAATCATGAGCCGCCTTGCGCGTGCATTATCCGTACGACATTTTCTTGCGGACTACTTCGTCACCTTCATGGCCACGGGCCGCAATTTTGGTGTGGAATGCGGGTTTCGCAACAAATGTGCAATTATCAAGGGTCGATATCCCGGTCGCGAAGCGGATCAGGACATGGATCTGCTATGGGAATGCCGCCGGGAAATCCTCGAACAGATATCGGAAGAGCAACGTCATCACGCCAATGAAGTCGCGGCCTGAAGCCAATCGTGCTGAAAGCGGTCCGCCTTAACCTATCATGCGGATCGCATAAGCCAGATTGACGACCCGACCCGAATTGTCTGCAATAGGGAGCGCCAATCGTACGTAGTGGCGATTGGCGTTCCCGATTGTCTGGATAATTTCGTGATAAATGGGTTTGCGGCTAATCATGCAATACAGGTAATCCGCCGCGCAGGATTTCACATTCATCAGGCTTGGGTGGTCTCCAAGGCGGCGCCGGGAAAGATCGAAAAACCCCCTTGTATATTGCGGGTGGCTGAAAAACAGAAAATTGGCCGGATCGCTATAGGTGACGTCGACCATGGTAATGGCCCTGGAGTTTCCCGATGGCATCTCATCTTTCGGGCGAAATGTATCGACTGTCGGCAGGCCGACCTGTTCGTTGCGCCGGAACTTCCAGTAATCGAAGATTTCGCCGAGCGCGCTCGTCTTCTCGCGCGAGAACATCTTGTCGAATGACAGAAACAGACGGTCCTGATAATCAGTTCCCGATTGTTCTTCATGTCGCCTTAAGACACCGTACATTCCATTGAATCCAGAAGATTATCCCACGGCTTCGACGTTATGGGACACCTGTACAGGACGAATGACATGGAAAATTTCCACAACACCCCCCGAGGCATCACCAACCGGAAGCAAAAGTCGCCCATAATGGCTGTGCTTGCCGCCAATCGTCTGATTTATCACATGATATGCGGCATTGCGGTCATGTTTGCAAGCCAGGCACTCGATGGCCAGTTGTATGGCATGAAAAATACAGGGAATTTCGATGACCAGGGTATCCGCGGCTCCGACGCAATATTCCGGCAACTGCCGCGTGCTGCACGCCTGCATGATATATTCCATCGGGTTTTCCGGCCGGGTGTCTATCCGCGATACCCAATGCAACACGTCGCCGGGGAGTCCGGCTTTCAGCATGTCATCGGTTAGAATTGGCAAACCGTTATCATCTTGCGGAAGCGACGCCCAGAAATCGTGGAACCGGCCGAGTACCGTTCCCTGTTCAAGCTCCAGGAATGCCTTCGTGGAATAGCGTTCCCGAAGCTGCTCGTCCAGACCGGCGGTCTCTGAAACTGTCTCCACAGGAAGATACATGCGCAGGGCTGCCTCTATCTTAAATTGCGGCACGGATATTATATGCAGGAATGATACTTATTAATACCCTTGAAAGTAGAATAACTGGCCGTTGCACATAAAATGTCCCATAACAGGCTGCGCCGCATTTATTAGAATCGTCTAAATTATTGATTTAACTGGTGAGCGCGGCGGGATTCGAACCCACGACCGTCTGATTAAAAGTCAGATGCTCTACCAACTGAGCTACGCGCCCGCCAAACCCGAAAGCCGCTGGGCGGCGCGAAAATAGAAAGACTTAAGGCAAAGGTCAACGCCGCATTCGCCCGAACACCTATGGCAACGGAATAAATACCGGTTCAGAGGCCTTTCCGAAAACGGCAATCAGCTGTCGAACCATGGCGCTGCCGGCTTCGATATTGTTGGCGTTAACCTTGTCGGTACGCGCCTCGGCCTGCCAGGCCACCGTACCCGCGACCTCGTCATACGCTTCCATTTGGATGACGTAAGTGGGATCTCCCCCGGCTTCGCCGGTGTTCTTTTTCAACAGGCTGTTCCTGTTGGATGACCACAAGCGGACGTTCAGGTCGATATCGCCGCCGCTATCCGCGTGCAGGCGACCTATGGAATTGTCCTCCGTGACCCCGGGTGCGTTATTTCTGGTTTCGATCCGCAGCGTGATTTGGGGCGCCGTACTGTCATTGCCGTAGCCCGCATCCCGCAGGGATTCGCCCGCAACGATGGCAAGCTGGCGATTGAAATCGGAATCATCGGCGAGCCTGATCCTGACGCGCGCACCGGAAGCAATCGGTCTGATACCCAGGGCCGAAATGACTGCCGTCGTCTCGAGTTGTTCCTGCGAATCCGCCGACCCCACCCCGATATCGGTGAAAAGAAGAACGAAAGCGGCAAGCGCGATGCGGATCAGCGGACAGATTACCACACCTTCCCGAATTGCCGACCCTGGGACGCATACTGCCTGTTCCATTCCGGTATCTCCCACGGAAAATATTCGCGTGGCATAGAGAAAAGCCTTATTCGACCTGAAACTGTTCGACCATTTCCGTGAGATGCTCAAGATCCAGAATGACTAGCCTGTCCCGTTCCCGCTTGACCAGATTAAGCCGGGATAATTCGCTCAACACGCGGGCAACGGTTTCGCGGGTGGTGCTGACACGGCTGGCGATATCGCCGTGAATCGGTACCGGCGTGATAACCGCGGTATTGTCGTCGCGGACATCGCTTTTCGCCAGTCTGAGTATTTCGGCATAGATCCGGTTATTCGCGCCCAGCGTGCTCAGATCCATGATCCGTTCCGTCGAAGCCCGGATAATACTGGACATGCGCAACATCAGTTGCAGCGCCAGTTCGGGGTTTTCCTGCAGCGCCGCCCGGAATGCCTCGCTCGACAGGATCGCCACGGTTGTCGCTTCCAGGGCGACAATGTTCGCCGAACGGGGTTCGCCATCGATGGCGGCAAGTTCACCGAAATACGAACCGGACTCTATCTCGTCGAACGCAATTTCGCGGCCGGACATGGAATAATTGACCACCCGTACACGGCCATGGACGATGAAATAAACATCCTGGGTATCACTTTGTCGGTCGATAATCTGTTCATGCGCACTATAGTTTCGCCATCGGCAACGCTTTTCCAGTGCCTGACGCGTCGATTCGGGCAGGTCTTTGAACAAGCCGACTTTTGCTAGTGTGTTCAACTGCTCGCCGGTCATGGAAGACTCCTGGAAGTGAGATATCCGATTTTATCGCGCGGTTGGACACATTGCGAGGCTATTGTCGTGGCGCGCCGGCGCGCCAAAAAAAGCCCCCTGAACAATTCACGCCCCGCGCCGCGGCGCCAAAGTCCTGTCCTCGACACGGATGCGCCACGCCAGGATGAGCAGATTTGCGACGGTAAAGAGAATGGCGATATGCCATGCGCCGAATATCAGGGGCAAACAGGCAATTTCCAGGGCGACGATCGCGTAGTTGGGATGGCGCATCAGCCTGTAGGGGCCCCGCGCCGCAAGCGGCTGACCGGGTAGCGTAATGATGCGCGTCGTCCAGTATCTCCCGAGACTCGCGATGACCCAGACACGTCCGGCCTGGAGAAGACAGAACACGGCGAGCAGTAGCCCGTTCGCCGCGGAATCCGCGGGCAGAAAAATGAAGTTCGCGACCAGCCACGCCGCATGAAACAGGACGATTACCGGATAGTGCGCCGCACCGGCCTCTATACCGCCGGCGGCCAGCAGCCGGACGGTGTTGCGGCGGGCCAGCGCCAGTTCAAGAATGCGCTGTACAGCGACCGCAAGCACGATCCATTGCGCCAGGCCCAACGCACCCGACATGGTAATTAGTGCTCCAGCACCGAAAACGCGGCCGTGAATCCCGGTCCGAGTGCCGACAGGAGCCGTCGGCCATGCGGCGCTTTTTCCAGGCTGCGCTGCAATACGAAAAACACCGTGGCGGCGGACATGTTTCCGTAGCCGCGCAGGACGTCCCGGGCACAGTCCAGGCTGCCGACAGGCAGGTGCATGGTTTCCTCCAGCGCTGTAAGAACCTTGGCGCCGCCCGGGTGGGGAACGATTTCCGCGAAATCGGACAGGGACATGCCGGCACCGCGCAGAAAGCCGGCCAGTGCATCGCCGAATACCGTGCGGACAAGATCCGGGATGTCGCGGCTGAACAGAACGCCGAAGCCGTCATCCTGTATCTGCCAGCCCATGACATCCAGCGACTCCGGCCAGGTATGCTCGCCGCCGCAGATAACCGCGGGGCCTGTATCGGTTTCGCTATCGATAACCATGGCCGCAACGCCATCGCCGAACAGTGCGGTCGCCACGATGTTGCTGTTGGACACATCGGCGCGGCGAAAGGTCAGTCCGCACAGCTCGACCACGATGAACAGCCATTTTTTTCCCGGCTGCCCGCGGGCGAGTTCGGCGACCCGGTTGAGGCCGATGACTCCGCCGGCGCATCCAAGGCCGAAAACCGGCAGCCGGCTGATGTCCCGGCGCAGGGCCATGTCCTCGATCAGCAGGGCATCCAGGCTCGGCGTTGCGACACCGGTTGTCGATACGACGGCGATGCCGCCAATGTCCTCCGGCGACAGCCCCGCCCGGTCCAGGCATTCGCCGGCTGCCATTTTCGCCAGTTTTCGGGCATGCTCGACATAAAGCAGGCTCCGCTCCTGCCAGCTGTGTTCCCGGGTGTACCAGTCCAGATCGACGCAGGAATATCGCGTGTCGATGCCGGCATTGGCATAGACGGGACGCATGCGCTCGAACGTGGCGCCGCGCGCCGTAAATATCCTGCGGCCCAGCGCCTCCACATCCGCCTGATCCAGAACGATAGGCGGCACGGCCGTGGTTACCGCCCTGATTCGCGGTTGAATTGATCCGTGTGACTGCATGCGTGCGCGTCATAGCACGCGATGCTTCCGCAATATAGCGGCGTTGGTTGCAGCAGCCTGAAAATCCCTGAAATGCTTGCAATGCTTCGGTTACCGGCGCATATGTACTGCCATTCTCTGAACATTCAACCTTCGATAGGAACGTAAAAGACTCGTGGTGAAGATCTATTCCGACCGACGTAAAGCGGCTAAAATGCGTCAGGACAGACGTCGCTACGGCATTCTTTCGAAAATTCGCAGCTATTTTTTCGCGGGCGTTCTCGTCACAATGCCGCTGACGGTAACGCTGGCGCTGGCATGGTGGCTGGTCGGCGCCGTGGACGATCATATCGTTCCACTGATTCCGCAAGGCTGGAATCCGGATACCTACTTTAAGGACGTGTTGGGTATCAGTATCGGGCTGCCTGGCCTTGGCTTGCTGATCCTGCTGGTTTTTATAACCCTGATCGGCGCCCTGACCGCGGGATTCCTGGGGCGCATGGTCGTCAATTTTGGCGAACAGATACTGGCCCGGATGCCCGTCATCCGCACGGTATACAGCGCCATCAAACAGATCATGGAAACGGTGTTCAAGGACAAGTCCACCGCGTTCCGGCAGGCGGTTCTCGTCGAGTATCCGCGACGCGGCGTCTGGACAATCGGGTTCCTGACGGGGACGACCGAAGGCGAGGTCCAGAACCTCATCCTGGAAGATGTGGTCAACGTCTACATTCCGACGACTCCCAATCCGACCTCCGGTTTTCTTTTGTATGTGCCGCGCGAGGATATCCAGATTCTCCACATGACTGTCGAGGAAGCGGTGAAGATGGTCATCTCCATCGGGCTCGTGACCCCGCCCGACAGGCGCTCGGAAAGCGAAAAATCGATGCCGGTTGTTTCGGCGGGACGCTACGAAAACATCGAGTCGCTTCAAAGCAAGGTGGATCGCCGGGAACTGCTCAACCAGATCGAAGATTGACGATAGCCGCGTCCCGCCCGAACAGATAAAGCAGGTTTCGAAGCGCCTTGCCGCGTTCGCTTTTCAGATCCGGGTCCCTGTTCAGAATCAGGTTCGCGTCATCTCGGGCCGCAGCCAGAAGATCGCCATGCAGGGCAATATCCGCAAGCCTGAATTCCGGAAGGCCGCTTTGCCGCGTTCCCAGCATTTCGCCGGCGCCCCGCAGCCGCAGGTCCTCCTCCGCAATCCGGAAACCATCCTCGGTTTCCCGCAATATCTTCAGCCGCGACCGCGCGGTTTCCGTGACCGGCTGACCGTAGAGCAGCAGGCAATTCGATGCTTTCTCGCCACGGCCAATTCTGCCGCGCAGCTGGTGCAATTGCGCCAGACCGAAACGCTCGGCATGCTCGATGACCATGACGGTCGCGTCGGGAACATCGACGCCGACTTCGATCACTGTCGTGGCAACCAGGATACGCGCATCGCCTTCAACGAAACGGGCAATCGCCGCATCCTTTTCCACGGGTTTCATCCGGCCATGCACCAGCGCAACAATATCGCCGAACCTTGTCCGGAATTCCGTATAGCGTTCCTCCGCCGCCGCGAGGTCGAGCACCTCGCTTTCGTCCACGAGCGGACAGACCCAATAGACCTTGGCGCCGTGCTCCAGGGCTCTTGCGATGCCATCGATCGTTTCCGGCAATCGCGACAGCGGAACGGTCCTTGTGTCCACGGGTTTTCGTCCGGCGGGCTTTTCTGTCAACCGCGATACATCCATGTCGCCATAAACCGTCAATGTCAGCGTCCGGGGGATCGGTGTCGCGGTCATGACCAGCACGTCGATGCCACGCCCCTTGTCCGCCAGGGTTAGCCGCTGATGGACGCCAAACCGGTGCTGCTCATCGATGACCGCCAGCATCAGCGACTTGAACGCGACATCCGCCTGGAACAGCGCATGCGTGCCGACGATGACCCGGGTTTCCCCCGTGGCGACCGCATCCAGAATGCGCTGCCGCGCGGCGCCTTTATGGCGTCCTGTGAGGAGGGCAACGCTGACTCCGGCTGGCTCCAGCATTGCCCGCAGCGTCTCGAAATGCTGTCGGGCCAGGATTTCCGTTGGCGCCATCATGGCTGCCTGGCCACCGCATTCGACAGCGTTCAGCATCGCGAAAAGCGCCACTACCGTCTTGCCGCTGCCGACATCGCCCTGCAGCAGGCGCAGCATCGCGCCGGGCGCCGCCATGTCGGCGTCGATCTCTTTCAGGGCTGCAATCTGGCTGCCCGTCAATTTGAACGGGAGAGACCGGTAGACTTTCCGCTTCAGCCCGCCGTCGCCTTTCAGCGCACGGCCAACTGACCGCTTCAGCCGATTCCGCATGACCGACAGCGCCAGTTGGTTGGCAAGCAACTCGTCATAGGCAAGGCGCATCCGCTCCGGTGTCTGCGGCGAAAGCGACGCGCTGTCCGTCGGATGATGGACCGTGGTCACCGCGTCGCGCCATCCGGGCCATTGCCGCCTGTCCAGATAGGCGGGATCGAGCCATTCGGGTAAATCAGGCAGCTTTTCAAGGATGGCGGCAATCGCCCGCGACAGGATCTTCGGCGCCAGATTAGCCGTCATGGGATAGACCGGTTCGACGCGCATGATCGCCTCTACATCCTCCGGCGCCGTAATATGGTCCGGATGGGTCATCTGGATCTCACCGCGGAACGCCTCGACCCGGCCGCTGATGACCCGTGTCTCTCCTTCCGGCAACTGCCTTGTCAGGTAGTCCGCGCGCGCATGAAAAAAGATCAGGGTGATATATCCGCTATCGTCGGAACAAATCACGCGATAGGGCTGCCTTTTGACGGGCGGCGCGAAATGGGAGTCCACGCGGACTGTCAGCGTCGCGATCCGGCCCGGGACGGCCGCTGCGATTTTTGGGTTGTAACGCCGGTCGACAATCTCGCGGGGCAGCAGCCAGAGCAGGTCAACCGCATTCGGTCCGGCGAGGCGTTCAACCAGCCGTGCACTGCGCGGACCGATACCGGGCAGGCTGGTCACCGGCGAAAAAAGATCGAACAGAATTTCCGGACGCAAATCGTCCTCCGGGACCTGAAGGGGTGTCACGATGACGGACGCTGGTAACGCCCCATATAATACAAACGTGCTCGTGCCGGTAGCCAGCGGTCGGACATTCTGATTTACCGGGATTGCGCGGCAGTCTATACCCGACCCTTGAAAGAAACGATGCGTTACCCACCGGGCATACGGATTCAATGGATACACGCCGCAAGAAGCTTCTGTTCCGATGCTGGCATCGCGGTATGCGCGAAATGGACATGCTGCTGGGCAAGTTTGCCGAACAGCGTATCAACGACTTTTCAGATCGGGAACTTGCCCAGCTGGAAGAAATTTTGACCTATGACGACCCGGTTATATATGAGTGGATTGCAAAGGACGGTATCCTGCCTGGTTCCCTGCAGCATGACCTCATGAATTCTCTTAAAAAATTTACTCTAAGCATAAGCAACTATTGAACGTTATCTCGAAACATAAACTTTCGGTCGGTCGGACCACGATAGCCGGGGCGCCCGAAGGCTACACGGCTGTCGCCCTGGCGGAACTCGCCTGTGAAGCATCCGCGCGGCAGGTGATTCATATTGCGCGCGACGATGCGGGCATGGCGCTTATGTCCGACATGCTGGCTTTTGTCGCGCCGGCGCTCGATGTTCTCGTGCTGCCTGCCTGGGACTGCCTGCCATATGACCGTGTCTCGCCGAACGGCGACGTCGTCGCGCGGCGGCTGGACGCGCTGACCCGAATGGCAAGCGACGACATAAATCAGCCGTTCATCCTGCTCACGACGGTCAGCGCCGCCGTTCAAAGCGTACCGGCACGGGCCGTATTCCGGGAATCGACGCTGACCGCGAATACCGGCGACCGCCTGGATCTCGGCGAACTGACGCAGTACTTTACCCGGAACGGCTATATCCGCGCCGCGACCGTCCGGGAAACCGGGGAATACGCCATTCGCGGCGGGATCGTCGACGTTTATCCGCCCGGCGCGCCGTCGCCGCTGCGTCTGGATTTTTTTGGCGACGAACTGGAAGGCGTCCGGGCCTTCGACGCCATGACGCAACGCACGGAAGACGTTCGGGACGGCATCCGCCTGCGCCCCGTCAGCGAAGTGCTGCTGGATGAAGACAGCATCCAGCGCTTCCGGTCCGGATACAGGAGCATTTTCGGCATCGCTTCCAGCGAGGACCCGCTCTACGAGTCGATCACCGCCGGACGGCGCTATATCGGCATGGAACACTGGCTTCCGCTGTTTCATGACAGGCTGGAGACGGTGTTCGAATACCTGCCAGACGCCGTTGTGGTTCTGGATCACGAGGTGGAAAGCGTCGTTTCCGAACGGATGGAGATGATCGCGGATTACTACGACGCGCGCCGTTCGATGCTGCCTGCCGGCGGCAGGGGAAAGGCGGCGGGGGAGGGCGCGGCGATCTACAAGCCCGTCCCGCCGGACAGCATGTTCATGGATCAGGCATGCTGGTCGAAAACCCTGAATGAACGGATCGTGGCCGTATTCTCGCCATTCACCGCGCCCGAACAGTCCGGGGCAACCGTTGATGCCGGCGCCCGCCAGATCGTCGATTTCACCCAGGCGCGACAGGCAAATGCCGCCGGACTGTTCGATGCCGTCCGCGACCGACTGGAGAGCGAGAAGAAGCGCCGGATACTGATTTCGGGCCATAGTGCCGGCACACGCGACCGGTTGAATACGCTGCTGGAGCAGCACGGTATCGAAACCGCCGGAACCATTGACGATTGGGCCGAACTGCTGGCGCAGCCTTCGGGGTCCATCTCGCTTGCGGCGCTGAACCTCGAAAAGGGATTCAGTACCGGCGATGTCGTCGTCATTACCGAACAGGATATCCTCGGCGAACGCCTGTCACGCCCGTCCCGCCGCCGGCGGCGCGGCGAGGAATTTCTGACCGAAGTATCGAGCCTTTCGGAAGGAGATTACATCGTTCATGTCGATCACGGCGTCGGTCGCTTCGACGGGCTGGAAACGGTCAGGGCCGGCGCCGCATCCCATGATTGCCTGCGCGTCCTCTACGCCGGCGGGGCCAAACTGTATGTTCCGGTCGAAAACATCGAAGTCCTCGCCCGTTACGGGTCGGAGGAATCGAATATCCAGCTCGACCGGCTGGGCGGACAGGCCTGGCAGGCCCGCAAGGCACGGGTCAAGGAGCATATCCGCGAGGTCGCCCATGAACTGCTCGCCATAGCCGCCGGACGAACGCTTTCCAAAGGCGAGACGATCCAGGCGGAGCAGGCCAGTTTCGATGAATTCTGCGCCCGTTTCCCCTATGCGGAAACCGACGATCAATTGAGCGCCGTAAACGACGTGCTGTCGGATCTGGAATCCGGCCGTCCGATGGATCGGTTGATCTGTGGCGATGTCGGCTTCGGCAAGACGGAAATCGCCCTGCGCGCCGCCTTTGCCGCGACCATGAGCGGCTATCAGGTCGCGGTTGTGGTGCCGACAACCCTGCTGTCCCGCCAGCATTTCCAGAACTTCAAGGACCGTTTCGCGGGTCTGCCGGTTCGGATCGGGCAATTGTCGCGCTTCGTTACCGGCAAGGATGCCGACCGGACCCGCGAAGGGCTGGCGGACGGCACGTTGGATATCGTCGTCGGGACACATGCGCTGTTGAGCAAATCGGTTCGCTTCGACCGGCTTGGCCTGATCGTCGTCGATGAGGAACAGCACTTTGGCGTGACCCAGAAGGAACGCCTGAAACAGCTCAAATCAAATGTCCATGTGCTGACCCTCACGGCGACGCCGATCCCGCGGACGCTGCAGATGGCGCTGACAGGGGTGCGCGAACTCAGCATAATCGCCACGCCCCCGGTGGACAGGCTCGCGGTCAGAACCTTCACCATGCCGCATGATCCCGTGGTGCTGCGCGAGGCGATCATGCGCGAACGGCATCGTGGCGGTCAGACCTTCTATGTCTGTCCCAGGCTGTCCGATATTCGCCAGTTGCGGCTGGCCCTGCAAAATATCGTCCCGGAAGCACGCGTGACGATCGCCCACGGGCAGATGTCGCCGGGGGAACTCGAGGATGTCATGACGGCCTTTGCCGACGGCGAGTTTGACATACTGCTTTGCACGCAGATCATCGAATCCGGGCTGGACCTGCCCAGGGTCAATACGATGATCGTGCACCGGGCCGACATGTTCGGCCTGGCGCAGTTGTATCAGTTGCGGGGACGCGTCGGCCGGTCGAAGATCCGCGCCTATTGCTATTTCACGATTCCGCCGGGCCGACGGCTGACGCCGGCCGCGACGCGACGGCTGGAGGTCATGCAGACCCTGGATACACTCGGCGCCGGGTTCACCCTGGCCAGTCATGACCTGGATATCAGGGGGTCGGGCAATCTGCTGGGCGAGGAGCAGTCCGGTCATGTCCGCGAGGTCGGCATCGAGCTCTATCAGCGGATGCTGGAAGAGGCCGTGGTCTCGGCCAAGGGTGGCGACAACGCGGCGGAAAGCGAGTGGGTCCCCCAGATATCCGTCGGAACATCGGTGCTCATTCCGGAAAACTACGTCGAGGACCTGACGGTCCGGATGGGCCTTTACCGACGGCTTTCCACTAGCGCCGACCCGGCGGAAATCGACCGCTTCGCCGCGGAACTGGTCGACCGTTTCGGACCGCTGCCCGTCGAAGTCGAAAACCTGCTGGAAATCATGACGATAAAACAGCTCTGCCGCCAGGCTGGCGTCGATAAGCTGGATGCCGGCCCCAAGGGTATGGCGCTGTCCTTCCGCAACAATGAATTTGCCAATCCGGCCGGCCTTATCGGCTATCTGCAGAAACACGCGTCCAGAATCAAGCTCCGGCCGGACCACAAACTCGTTTGCGGCGCCGACTGGCAACTATCCAAGGCCCGGATTTCCGGAGTCCGCAAGATCCTGCAGGAACTGGCAATCGTCGCAGCGCAATAGCCGATACGGTGGCGGCTTTACGCCAGGTTGTCGCGCGCCCGGGCCACGAGATCTTCGACCGAGTCGCCCGGAACCGACGTCGCAACGCCGCTTTGCGTCCACATGCGGGTCGTCGCATTCCGGCTGCCGGTCAGCGTGAACTCGGAATGGTGCAGGACACCCGCGATCCTGTCGGCGGCCTGTCGGGCATCCTGTTCCTCGGTATCCGGAAACACCGCGCAGATCTCTATCGGCGCCAGGCGGGCCGCCATGTCCTCGATTCGGATAAGACTGGAAACCCAGTTTGCCGCCTGTTGCATCAGTTGCCCGCCGGCGCCGGCGCCGTACATGCTTTCGGCGCTGTCCAGGTTCTGGATCGAAAACACGGCCAGCGAAAGGCTGCGGCGGCGGCGCCCGGTCCAATCCAGTTGGCGGGCCATGTGGGAGCGAAGGAAGGAGCCCGAATACAGGCCGCGCAGCGAATCGGCGGTTCTTTCCGTGAGCGTCGCGGTTAACGGCGCGTGGAGATTCCAGCGCAAGCGCTGGCGAAGAACCAGAAATTTCAACGATATGGCGAGATTGTCGGGATTACCGTCCAGCGCAACCGCGATGCTTGCCCCCTGGCGGTAGGGCAGGTCGCTCGCGGGCACCAGGCCGCTGTTCGAGGCCAGCAGGACCGGAAGATTGAACAACCGGGAATTGTTGCGAATATGGGCGCAAAGGAAATAGGCTTTTTCGACTTCCGCCGGCGCTTCCGCCACGATAATCGCCGCATCGAAGGTTTCCGCCGCCAGCCGTTCGCCGGCCGCGAACTGGCTCGATTCCCGCGATACGCTGATATCCTGATCGCGCAGGTTGTCCGAGACCCTGTCGACTCCGGCACTCTCGGCGCCGACCAGCAGCACCCGGCAACCCGCCGTATCGACGTTATGAATCCCCATCAGATCGACCGGGATATGAAAACTCTCCGCCGTGGCGACCCGGCGGATACATTCGGCATGCATGGTCGCCAGCCGGACAAAGGGCTGCAGGCGGGCTGTGACGATATCGGTCGGCGTGTCCCTGGCGATCATGTCGCCAAGTCCCGATTCGAGACCCTCCTGGAGCATTTCAGGCGTTGTATCGGCGTTCAGCATGATCGCCGGTATATGCAGCGTGTCGATGCTCCGCTTGAGTTTCCGGACCACTTCGAAGGCGTCGACATCGGAAAACGCGCCCTCGAACAGGACCAGATCCGGTTGTCTGTTGACGACGTATTCAAACACATCCAGGCCGTTGGAAACGGCCAGCCCGGCATAACCGGCAGGGGTCAGCTTCTCGATACGCGCAATAGCCGCGTCCGCATCGCCGCCTGCGACAACAACATTCGTCATACTGGTCATGGCATCCTGTCCAACAGATTAGATCGTGGCTTGACCTTTTTGGCGTCACGACAAACCATAGCCGAGGCCTGTGGAATTGCGCGAGCAAAAAGAACCCATGCATACTGGAGCGTGAATATTGGACGATTTCCCGTCACCTTTCGAACAGGGGCTCGAAAAAGGCGCCGCAAACTACACGCCGCTGTCGCCGTTGAGCTTTTTGCGGCGCAGCGCCCATGTGTATCCGCATAAAACGGCGATAATCCACGGCGATCGCCGGATAAGCTACGCCGCGTTTTACACGCGCAGCCGGCAACTGGCATCGGCGCTCGCCGCCCGGGGCGTCGGCGCCGGCGATACCGTGGCGGTCATGGCGCCCAATATTCCCGAAATGCTGGAATGCCATTTCGGCGTTCCGGTGCTGGGCGCCGTCCTGAACACCATCAATACACGGCTCGACGCGGCGACCGTCGCCTTCATCCTGGAACATGGCGGCGCGAAGGTCTTCATCGCCGACCGGCAGTACGCGCCCATCGTCACCGATGCGCTCGGCCGCATGGCCAGCCCGCCGCTGGTGGTCGATATCGACGACCCGCTGGCGAAAGGCGGCGGCAGGATCGGCGATCTCGACTACGAGACCTTCATCGCCGGCGGCGATCCGGACTTCCCCTGGCAAGGGCCGGCGGATGAATGGAACTCCATCGCGCTGAACTACACCTCCGGCACGACCGGCAATCCGAAGGGAGTCGTCTTCCATCATCGCGGCGCCTATCTGAACGCCATCGGCAACGCGCTGACCTTCGGGGTCAACGCGGAGTCGCGCTACCTGTGGACCCTGCCGATGTTCCACTGCAACGGCTGGACCTATACCTGGGGCGTGACGGCCGTGGGCGGCACCCATGTCTGCCTGCGCGATGTCGACCCGGCGCTGATCTTCCCCATGATCGAAGACCACGGCGTGACCCATATGTGCGGCGCGCCCGTGGTGCTGACCGCGCTGATCCATGCGCCGGATGCGGTGAAGCGCCGCTTCGGGCACAGGGTCGAGGTCGCGACCGGCGGCGCCGCGCCGCCCAGCGCGGTGATCGAGCAGATGGAGGCCCTGGGCTTCCGGGTGACCCATCTGTACGGCATGACCGAATGCTTCGGCCCGTCCACGGTCTGCGCCTGGCAGCCGGACTGGGACGGCCTGCCGATGGGCGAACGGGCGGCGAAGATGGCGCGCCAGGGCGTGAACTACGTGACCCTGGAGGAGCAGGACATCATCGACCCCGACACCATGTCCCCGGTGCCGGCGGACGGCGCGACCATCGGCGAGCTGATGCTGCGCGGCAATACGGTGATGAAGGGCTACCTGAAGAACCCTGTCGCCACCGAAGCGGCCTTCCGCGGCGGCTGGCTGCATACGGGCGACCTGGCCGTGAAGCATCCCGACGGTTATATCGAGATCAAGGACCGGGCCAAGGACATCATCATTTCCGGCGGCGAGAACATCTCCAGCCTGGAGGTGGAGGAGGTGCTGTACCGGCATCCCGGCATCATGGAAGCCGCCGTCGTCGCCGCACCCCATGAACGCTGGGGCGAGACGCCCTGCGCCTTCGTTGCCCTGAAGCCCGGCGGCACGGCGCTGACCGAGGCGGCGGTCATCGCCTACTGCCGGGACAATCTGGCGCATTTCAAATGCCCGACCCGTGTCGTATTCGGGGAGCTGCCGAAGACATCGACCGGCAAGGTGCAGAAATTCACCCTGCGCGAAACCGCGAAAGGAACGTCATGAGCCAGCCCCTGCAGGACCGTGTTGCCCTCGTCACCGGGGCGTCGAGCGGGATCGGGCGGCATTTCGCCGTCACCCTGGCGAAGGCCGGCGCGAAGGTCGCCGTCGCCGCCCGGCGCACCGACCGGCTGGAAAGCCTCGTCGCCGAGATCGCCGCGTTCGACGGCCACGCCCTGCCGGTACCGCTCGACGTGACCGACCCGGCCAGCGTCACCGAGGCGGTGCGGGTGGTCGAGGTCGAACTGGGCGCCATCGGTATCCTCGTCAACAATGCGGGGCTGGTGCAGGCCAAACCGGCGCTGGAGATCGACGAGGCCGACTGGGAACTGGTCGTCGGCACCAACCTGACCGGCGCCTGGCGCGTCGCCCGGGAAGTCGCCCGCCACATGACCCGCCTGGGCCATGGCGGCAGCATCGTCAACATGGCCTCGATCCTGGGCGAGGGGGTCACGAACCAGCTGTCGACCTACGCCATCAGCAAGGCCGGCGTGGTGCAGATGACAAGGGCGCTGGCGCTGGAGCTGGCCCGCCACGATATCCGGGTCAACGCCCTGGCGCCCGGATACATCGCGACCGAGCTGAACCAGGCCTATTTCGAAACCGATGCCGGCAAGGCGCTGATCCGCAAGATCCCGCAGCGGCGGCTCGGCCAGCCGGAAGACCTCGACGGCGTCCTGCTGCTGCTGGCCGGCGACGGTTCGGCCTTCATGACCGGCAGCGTCATCACGGTGGATGGCGGGCACACGCTCGCCATCGCCTGACAGCCTGGCTGACCAACCCGCACCACCGGAGAACGATCCCATGGATTTCACCCTGTCGCCCGAAGTCGAGGAAATGCGCCTGCGGATCAGGGATTTCGTCGACCGCGAGATCATCCCGCTCGAATCCGACCGGGCCAGTTACGACGACCACGAAAACATCGCCGAAGCCCCGCTGGAACGGCTGAAGGCGAAGGCGAAGGCCGAGGGGCTGTGGTCGCTGTCGCTGCCGGTCGAGGACGGCGGGCTGGGCTACGGCGTCACCGATATCGCCGCCTGCTACGAGGAGATGAACCGCTCGATCTTCGGCCCGGTCTGCTTCAACGCCTCCGCCCCCGATGACGGCAACATGCGCATCCTCAGCCAGGTCGCGCGGCCGGACCAGAAGGCGAAATGGCTGGCCCCGATCGCCAGCGGCGAGGTGCGCTCCTCCTTCGTCATGACCGAGCCGATGCCCGGTTCCGGCTCCGACCCCGCCGCCATGCTGACCAAGGCCGTGAAGCAGGGCGACAAATGGGTCGTCCACGGTACGAAATGGTTCATCACCGGGGCGGGTGCCGCGAAGCATTTCATCCTCGTCGCCCGCACCTCCGACGACAACCGCCGCGGCCTCAGCGCCTTCATGTTCCATGCCGACCAGCCCGGCTGGCGGATCGTCCGCCGCATCCCGATCATGGGGCCGGAGGAACATGGCGGCCATTGCGAGATCGAGTTCGACGGGCTCGAAATCCCCGACGAGGACCGCCTGATGGAGGTCGGCGACGGGCTCAAGCTGACCCAGATCCGGCTCGGCACCGCGCGGCTGACCCATTGCATGCGCTGGCTCGGCCTCGCCCGGCGCGCCATGGAAATCGCCCGCGACTATGTGCAGCAGCGCGAGAGCTTCGGCATGAAACTGTCGCAGCACGAGGGCGTGCAGTGGATGATGGGCGAGGTCGCGATGGGCATCGAGGTCGGCCGGCTGCTGACCATGCGCGCGGCCAGGCGCCTCGACGAGGGAGACTTCGCCCGCAAGGAAGTCTCCATGGCCAAGATTCAGGTCGCCGACACGCTGCACCAGGCGGTCGATACCGCGATCCAGCTGAACGGCGCGCGCGGCTATTCCAAGGACACGGTGCTGGAATGGATCTACCGCTACGCCAGGCAGGCGCGGCTGGTCGACGGCGCGTCCGAGGTCCACAAGATGGTGCTGGCCCGCAACTACCTGGCCGAGGGCAACGAGTTCTGGTCGTGGAAATAGGGTCTCTCTTATCGCGGTAACATAGTAAGACAAACAGCAAATCCCGAGCAGGCGCAAAGTGCCTGCGACGACGCATTTGCGTCAAGAAAGAGTCCACCCGCTGATCCGCTCCCAGCGGTCCACCACCTCGGTGCCCTCCACCACCTCGTAATGGGGATAGGCGGAAGCCGTGATGCAGGCATGGTTGGGCAGCACGCGGATTTTCGCGCCGATGGGCAGCAGGTCGTAGAGCGCCGGGTCGGTCACCGGCACGATGCCGTGCTCCTGGCTGACCTTGGCGACATGCAGCCCCGCGATCGGCGCCAGCGTCCGCGCGTCGCAGACGGCGCCGTAGCCCGCATCGGGCCAGCGCGCATTGGCGCTGATATCCTTGGACATGGCCAGCGCGCCGGTATCGGTGACGATCTGCCCGGTATGGCGGTTGTGGGCGATGACCGTGCCCAGCACCGACAGCGCCAGGTCGTCCGGCCCGCAGGCCTGCCGCGACAACTGGTCCAGGTCGAAGAACACATACACCCCCGGCCGCATCTCGGTGATGCCCTCATAGCTTTCGCCATGCATGGCGGTGGGCGTGGAGCCGGCGCTGACGACCGGGCAGGGCAGCCCGGCATCGCGCAGCCGCCGCGCCGCGCGGGTCACCGCCTCGCGCTCCTCGCGCGCGATCTTCCGGATTCCGGCGATATCCTTCTCGCCGTAGGAATGCCCGCCATGGGTCAGCACCCCGCGCAGTTCCGCCCGCGGCGAATCGTGGACGATCCGCGCGATATCCAGCAGGTCCGGCGCGTCCGGCAGCAGCCCGGTGCGGGCATCGCCGCAATCGATCTCCACCAGCACCCGGAACACCTCCGGCCCGGCATGCCCGGCGATGGCCTGCGCCGCGTCGATGGAATCGACGATCACCGTCAGATCCGCCCCCTTCGCGATCAGCGCCGCCGCCGCCGCGACCTTGTTCGGCGCCAGGCAGACCGCATAGGCGATGTCGGTGAAGCCGTGCGACAGGAAATACGCCGCCTCCGCCAGGGTCGACACGGTGATCGCGCCGCTGTGCCCGGCGGTCGCCAGCTTCGCCACCGCCGCCGATTTCGCCGTCTTGCAATGCGGCCGCAGCGCCACGCCGCGTTCCGCCATGCGCGCGGCCATGCGCTGCGTATTGCGGGTGACGACCGCGCGGTCGAGGATCAGCGAGGGGGTCGGCAGGTCTTCGATATCCATGGCATCTGCTCCACCGGCCCGGCCGGCCGGAATAGTTTTTGCGGTTCGCCTTTATATACCGCCCGAACATACAGCCACAGCCCCGGCGGCGAAATTTTGCGGGGGGATTAACATCGGTTAACATCGGTTATCATTTCCCCTAGCGGGGCGTTTCGATTGGCTTCCGGGACAAAGAAACCGGCTGCGCCGCCCCACCTTGCATGTTTCCAGGACCGCTTCATTGGAGAAAGATGATGCGGTCCTGGAAACATGCAAGGAGGGCTGCGTCATACTCGAAAATCTCCACAACCGCTGCCACACGGCTTTTATTGGCATTTGGCCTCCGGCTTCGTAAGCTTGCCCCGGATATCGTGCACATAACCGGGAACGATCATGGCGCCTGCCTATCAGGACCTGCTGAACCATAAACAGCGGGACAAGCCGCACCGTTACGACCGGCAGCGGGTGATCCTGTATGCGCTGGGCATCGGGATGGGGATGGCGCCGCTGGATGAGCGGCAGTTGCGGTTTGTCCTGGAAGACGACCTGCTGGTGTTTCCCACATTCGCAACGGTGGCGACCTGGGATATCGAGTTTCTGCTGGACCTGGGCATCGGCTGGTCGAAGCTGATCCATCTGGCGCAAAGCGCGGAATTTTTCGGCGCCTTCCCCGTGGAAGCCCGGTTGCTGGCCGATTCCCGGATTATCGACGCCGTGGACAAGCCGAAGCAGAACGCCACGATCCTGACCAGCGAGACGCTGATCCGCGAGGATGGCGGCGAGCGGACCCTGGCGCGGCTCGTGATGACCTCTCTTGCGCGCGATTTCCGGATCGAGGGCGCGCCGGCCGGCGGCGCACGGGCGCGCGTGGCCCGGCCGGACCGGAAACCGGATCATGTGGTGGCGCTCAAGACGTCGCCGCAGGTGGCGCTGATCTACCGCCTGCTGGGCGGCAGGGCCAAAATCCACTCCACCCCCGCCGATGCGCGCGCGCAGGGGTTCGACGGTCCGATCATGCACGGGCTGTCGACCTGGGGGCATGTCTGTCACGTCCTGCTGCGGGCGGCGGGCGGTTACGATGTCGGGCGGCTGAAACGGTTTTCCGCCGGATTCGCCGCGCCGGTCTATCCCGGCGAGGAACTGACGACCTGTTTATGGGTGGCGGGAAACGACGTGTTCTTCGAAACACGGGTCGCTTCGCGCGATACGCTGGTGCTGTCGGATGGCCATGCGGTCCTGGCCCCGGCATGAAACGGGATCGGCCGGGACTCCGGCGGCAATTCTGTCGGCGTCCCGCGTTCCGCAACATTGCGGGCCTTCGCCGCGTCCCACATCCTGAGCATACGCTCCTCATCCTGGGGGAGGGGAAATCATCCGCTTCCCATCCTTCGTGACTTAAATCCCCACCTTCCCGGAGGCAGGGTGCGACAGGGTTTTCGAATGCCCGCGCGTCGACTTCGAAGGCTTCCGGATCGGGTTCGAATACGTCCGAATCGGGGTCGTATTCGGTGGCGTCGTCGGGCGCCGGCGGCTCCGCGCCCACCTGCTTCGCCAGGTCGCCCCACGCCCGGCAGTCGACCGGTTCGTGACGCCGCTGCGTGCCGCGACCGCGGTCGTCCACCAGCACCGCGATCCGCGCCTGCCACGTCAGGGCGCGCAGCGCGGTGGAAAATTGCTGCGCCTCCAACGCCTTCTCGTAGAGCGCCTGCAGCTTCGACAGCATTGCATCCATGTCATGGCACTGCCGCCAGGCCTGCTCATGGCGCAGCAGGGCGATCCGGTTCTGGATATCCTCGCGGGTCAGCAGCCGGTGCGCCGCTTCCTCCGCCTCGTCGGGGTCGTAGCCGGCGAAGATGGCGGCCCCGATTGCCAGCGGCAGCCGCACATAGGCGCGGCAGAACCGCTCCTCGCGCGTTTCCGGTGCGGTGTTGGCGTCCATGTCCCGTTCCGATTAATTATCCAAAAAAGGAATAATAACATATTTCGGTAAGAAAAGCAATAAAAACCGGCGGCGCTCCCGTTGTCTTCGATGCCCTGTCGGGTTAGACCCGGCGCATGGTCGTTTCCAGCCCCGCGCCCGTCAGGGTGACCCGATGAAAGCCGTTACACAGGACAGTTACGGCTCGGCGGATGTGCTCGAACTCCGCGATATCGAACGGCCCGAACCGAAACCGGACGAGGTGCTGATCCGCGTGCACGCCGCCGGGGTGGACCAGGGCGTCCGGCGCCGGATGACCGGGCTGCCGTGGCTGGTGCGGCCGGGTTTCGGGCTCCGCCGGCCGAAGACGCCGGTGCCGGGTCTGGATATCGCCGGAGTGGTCGAGGCGATCGGTCCCGAGGTCGGCGATTTCAGGGTCGGCGATCCGGTATTCGGGACCTGCACGACAGGGAGTCTGGCGGAATACGCGGTCGCCCGGGCGGACCGCATCGCCCCCCTGCCGCCGGGCCTCGGCTTCGAACAGGCGGCGGCCATCCCCGTATCCGCCAGCACCGCGCTGCAGGGGCTGCGCGACCATGCGCGGCTCCGGGCGGGGCAGCGCGTGGCGATCACCGGCGCATCCGGCGGCGTCGGCCATTTCGCGGTGCAACTGGCAAAGATATTCGGCGCGGCGGTCACCGGGGTCTGCGGCCCGGCGAAACAGGATATGGTCCGTGGCCTCGGCGCCGACCATGCGATCGACTATACGCGCGAGGACTTCACGCAGGGGACGCAGCGCTACGACGTGATCCTCGATATCGCCGGCAACCGGCCGGTCGCGCAGCTGCGCCGCGCCCTGGCGCCGGACGGTACGCTGGTCATCGTCGGCGGGTCGGGCGGCGACCGCTGGACCGGCGGCGTCCATCGGCAGGCCGGCGCGATGATCCGGTCACCCTTCACCCGCCAGAACCTGAAGAGCTTCATCGCGACGGCGCGCCGGGAAGACCTGCTGTTCCTGATGGGGCTGGCCGAGGCGGGGCGGTTCGCACCGGTCATCGACCGGATCTGGCCGCTGGCCGAGACGGCCGAGGCGATCCGCCGCCTGGAAGCGGGGCATGCGCGGGGCAAATCGGTTATTGCGGTGCATCGGGACGGGCAGGTGTAACGATAAAATTGATAATGAAAACCACCCGTATTTGAACGGTTATTGCAGTAATTTTAAATATAAACCTGATAAATAACCAAGAATTGACAGAATAAAACAGGGTATTATTGTACCCTGTATGGGTGTTTACCTGTCTTCGTGGCGATGGACAGGAAACGCCGGAATTCGTTTCGAGACATCGACAAACCCGCAGGGTGCCGACATGAGACTGACACAACGAGCAACGCAGTTCCGGGCGTCGGTGGCAAGGCTGGCGGCGGATGAAGCCGGCGCAGCGGCGGCGGGCGCCGTGGCGTCTATCGCGAAAATCGCGGTATTTTCGAGCTTCTTTCCGCTGGGCCTGCGCGTCATCGCCTGGCTGCAGGACGGGCACTGGCCGGTCATGACGCTGGAGTCGCTGGGACTGGATGCGCCGCGCATTGGCTGGACCGGGGCGCAACTGGCCCTGAACACGGTTTTCACCCTGCCGATCGAACTTGTCGCGTTCGTCTTCTGCGCCGTGGTCTACGGCATCGCCGGCGCGTTCCTGGACGAGCGCCGCGCCAACCGGAAACTAGCCCGGCCCGGCTGAATCGCGCTGGTCCCGCTACGCCATGCCGATCTGCGGCGGGAAGGAGTCGAGGATTTTTCCCGGTCGCGCCTGCATCAGCGCCGTCAGTTCCTTTCGGGCCGACTTCCCGGCGGGATCGTCGAACAGATTGTCCATCTCCTTCGGGTCGTTGACCAGGTCATAGAGTTCCCCCGCGCCGGACAGCATTTCGAACGTGCATTTATGGGTGGCGGTGCGCACCAGGCGCAGATCCAGGTCGAAGCCGAAGCGCGACTTGTGCACGAACCATTCGCTGTAGGCGGCCTCGCGCGCCGCGCCAGTAGCGCCATGGATCAAAGGGGTGAGGCTCGCGCCCTGAAGATGCGGCGGCACGGCAAGGCCGGCGAGTTCGTGGAAGGTCGGGGCGAGGTCCAGCGTCGAGACGGGGTCGGCGACGACCTTGCCGGCGGGGATGCCGGGGCCCGTCACGATCATGCCGACGCGCATCACGCCTTCGTAGAAGGCCGGCCCCTTCAGGTAGAGCCCGTGATCGCCCAGCATGTCGCCGTGATCGGAGGTGAAGATGACGATGGTGTTCTCCGCCTGTCCGGTTTCCGCCAGCGCTTCCAGGATCCGCCCGACCGTATGGTCGATCAGCGAGATCATGCCGTAGTAATTCGCGGTCATGTCGCGCAGTTGCGTATCCGTCTGCGGCGGCACGCGCTGGCCCTTCAGCCGGTACTGGCGGATTTCCGGGTCGTCGACGATGGGTTCGCCCTCCAGCGACTTGCGGTGCCACCAGGGGCGGCGGTCGAGGTCCATCGTGCGGTGATCGGGCAGGTCGACCGCTTCCGGCGCGTGCAGGCGGCTCCACGGTTCGGGGCAGTCGAAGGCGTGATGCGGGTCGGGGAAGGAAATCCAGGTGCAGAACGGCGTGTCCTTTTTCCGGTTGCGCAGCCAGTCGATGGCGCGGTCGCCGATCCAGGTGCTGCTGTGCCATTTGACCGGCAGGCCGGAATGCCAGGTCTGCGCGGCGCCGGTGACCGGCGGCAGCTCCTTCGCCCACATCCCGTAGGCTTCGCCGTTCGGCAGGCGGCTGGCGAGGTAGCGTTCGTAATGCTGGCCTTCCGGCGGCGCCGGGTTGGCCCGCGCCTTGCTGAGATGGCCGTGCACGATCAGCTCCACATGGCCGAAGCCCATATAGGGGCCGTTCCAGTTTTCGGGATAGGATCGCGAGCCGGTCTTGCATTCCGGGGTGTCGGTCGGCTGGTAGGTCGCGCGGGTGGAAAAATGCGCCTTGCCGAAAAACCCGGTGTCGTAGCCGGCGCGGGCGAGGGATCCGGCAAACCCGGCTTCCCCGGCGGCCGGGTCCAGGTTGATGCCGTTATCGGCGACGCCATGGGTATAGGGCAGCATCCCGGTCAGGATCGAGGCGCGGGCCGGCTGGCAGAACACCGACGGCGTGATGCAGGTGGAAAACCGCGTGCCCCGCCGCGCCATCAGGTCCAGATGCGGCGTCTTGATTGCCCGGCCCTCGAAGCCGAAGCAGTCGCCGCGATGCTGGTCGGAGGTGATGAGGATGATGTTGGGGCGATCCGGCATAGGTTGATTCCTGCTTCCCTGTTTTGACACGTTTCCAGTCCGCACCTATCCTTTCCGCAATCGATCCGGCGCGCAAGGGGAGGCGGACAGGGCCATGGTTACCGATACCTATGATTACATCGTCGTCGGCGCGGGGTCGGCCGGGGCGGTCGTGGCCAACCGGCTGAGCGCCAGCGGCGCATACCGCGTGCTGTGCCTGGAGGCGGGGACCGAGGGGTCGAATTTCTTCTGGTCTCGCGTGCCGGCGGGGATCGCCAGGCTGATCGACAATCCGAAGGTCAACTGGTGCTACAGCGCCGAGGCGGAGGAAAGCAGCGGCCAGCGCAATATCGAGGTGCCGCGCGGGCGGATGCTGGGCGGGTCCAGCTCGATCAACGGCATGGTCTTCGTGCGCGGCCAGGCGCAGGATTACGACCACTGGGCGCAGCTGGGCAATCGCGGCTGGAGCTACCAGGATGTGCTGCCGGTGTTCCGGATGATGGAAAGCTACGAGGGCGGCGCGGATGAATTCCACGGCCGCGAGGGGCTGCTGAAGGTCACGGATTCGGGCCGGATCACGCCGCTGTTCGACCGGATGATCCGGGCATCGGAGAATATCGGCATTCCCTTCAACCCCGATTACAACGGCGCCAGCCAGGAAGGCATCGCCATGACGCAGGCGACCATCCTGAAGGGACGGCGGCAGAGCACGGCCTACTGCTATCTCGACCCGGCGCGGTCGCGGGCGAATCTGACGATCGAGACCGGCGCCATGGCGGGGTCGCTGATCCTGGAGGGCAAGCGCTGCACCGGCATCCGCTACACGGTCGACGGCGCGGCGCGCGAGGCCCATGCGGCGCGCGAGGTGATCGTCAGCGGCGGGTCGATCAATTCGCCCAAGCTGCTGGAACTGTCCGGCATCGGCCAGCCGGAACTGCTGCGCCGGCACGGGATCGCGGTGGCGCACGAACTGCCGGGGGTCGGCGAGAACCTGCGCGACCATTATTCGCCGCGCCTGAAATACGCCATCACCGACCGCGGCGCCGTCTACAGCGACAAGGGCAGCGGGCTGGGGCTGGCCGGGGAGGCGATCCGGTACGTGCTCACCCGCAAGGGGTTCATCGGCCAGACGACGGTGCCGATCCGGCTGTATTTCCGCACCCGCGAGGGGCTGGAATCGCCGGATGCGACGATTTCCGTCATGCCCTTCATCACCGAGCGGGTGAACCGGGTGCGGCGCATCGCGAAGACGCCCGGCGTGACGCTCAGCGCCAATGTGCTGCGGCCGGAAAGCCGGGGCAGCATCCATATCAGATCCGCCGACCCGGCCGAGGCGCCGGCGATCCGCTTCAACTTCCTGTCCGACGAAATGGACCGCACCGGGCTGCTGGCGGCGATGCGGATCGGGCGGCAGCTGATGGCGGCGTCGCCGCTGGCGGAGATCGTCGGCGGCGAGATCGCGCCCGGCCCGGATTTGCAGGGCGACGACGAACTGCTGGACTGGGTGCGGCACAATGCGGAAACCACCTATCACCCCGTCGGCACCTGCAAGATGGGCGGCGACGCGATGGCGGTGGTCGACGACCGGTTGCGCGTGCACGGCATCGCGGGGCTGCGGGTGGCGGACGGCTCGATCATGCCGACCCTGACGTCGGGCAACACCAACGGTCCCTGCATCATGATCGGCGAGAAATGCGCCGCCATGGTGCTGGAGGACGTGAAGGAAAGCCCGGCGCGGGCGGCGGCGTAGCGATTATCCCCGCCGGTCAGGGGGCTGAACCGGTTTCCGCGACAATTGTCAGTCGGGGATGTCGATCCGGTGAACCTGTACCGCGGCGCGGCCGTTTTCCGGTAAATCGGCGATGATATAGGTCGCGCCCCGGCCCACCGTGTCGGTGGGTGAGCCGCAATAGGCCGCAGCCGTACTGTCGGTCAGCAGCTCCAGCGCGGCGTGGTGGTGCCCCAGCGCCAGGTAGTCGCACGGGCTGTCCTCGATCTCGCGCATGTGGATCGGCGAGGACCGGCCGGTCGAGCCGGCATGCGGCACATGGATGCCGTGGCCCATGCCCAGATACCAGCGGCAGCCCGCCGGGCGCGGGGGACAGCCGGCGAGGGGGAAATACGCCGGGTCGTGCTCGACCATGCCCTTGCCCCAGACCGCCACGCCCAGATCGTCGAGCCGGGCGATCTCGCCCCGTTCGGCGGCGAGCATGCGCACATTGCCGATGGCGTTGAAATCGAAGCGGCGATAGATGGCGCCATCCGCCATGCAGTCGTGATTGCCGGGAATCATGACGATGGGGAAGGGCTGCGCCGAAAGGATATCCATCGACCAGCGGATCGTGTCTTCGGGCGCGGCATTCGAATCGAACAGGTCGCCCGCCAGCAGCATCAGGTCGGGCCGGTGGGCGCGGATCGCCGCCAGCGCGCGGTCGAAACCGTCGCGAAACCATTCGGCCCCCGGAATGTCGTCGCGGTAGCTGTCGCCATCGAGATGGATATCCGAACAATGGGCGATGCGCAGGGAAGGGGACATGGACGGTTCCTGAATTCTTTTCCGGATTATTCCGCATCGCGCGAGACAAAGAAAGGCCGCCCCGGGGGACGGCCTCAGACCGCTGACAAACCCCGTCGGATTTCCGGCGGGGTTTTCCTTTTGA
>JBBDQU010000035.1 GCA_040905865.1 Alphaproteobacteria bacterium | reverse complement strand
CCGCATTGAATCACAAACCCCTCACCAAAGGCGAGGGGTTTGTCAGCGGTCTGAAGGGCCGGGTTTATGTGACCCGGCCCTTTTTCGTGGCGGCGGAAACGCCGGGCGTCAGCCGCGCTCCCCGTGCAGTCGTTCGAGGGCGGCGCCCGTTGGCGAATTGCCCGGCCGCACGCTGCCATAGCCGGGTTTCATGAAATAGATCAGCACCATGCGGCTGTCCGGGGCCGCGACGATGGAATGGAACTGGTCCGAGGGAAGGCAGACCAGTTCGCCCTGCGTTACGGGCAGGTCGTCACGTCCGTCGAACACGACCCTGCCGCGCCCTTCGACGATATACATGACCTCGTCCTCATCCGGATGCATATGCATCGGCGTGAACTGCCCCGGCTCGTAACAGTTCATCCTGACCTCGGCCACGCTGGTGGTCATCAACTCCCGGTTGGTCCGCGCCTCGGCCGAAAACGTGATCGCGTCGGCCAGGTTAATGCATGTTGCCGTGTCATTCGCGCCCATAATTCACGCCTCCCTGTGCTATGCTCACACGGTACTCGGCGATATTCTGCGCCGTAAAGTGCGGCAAAGAGAACCCGGGGGGCAATAGCCATGTATTTTCAGACCAGCGGGATGGAACGGCGGGACTGGCGACAGGTACGCGCGATCTACGGGGCGGATTCCGCGAGGCCGGTACCCGGGAGCGTTATGGCCATATCGGCGATGCCTGGCGCGATGTCGTTCTGCTGGAACGCCGAAGCGACCGGGCCGGTGGCGCAAACCTGCCTACAAGGCGTTGCGGCTGATTGGTGACGGGCATTTCGCACAAACAAGACGCGCGTTCCCCGTCACCCCGCCCGCTGCGCCGTCCATTCGTCGAGGATGCGCCGCGCGCCGTTTGTTGCCGGGTTCATCGCCTCGTCATGGTTGGGCAGTTTTACCGAAAGTTCGATGACATAGCCGTTCGGGTCGCGGAAATAGATCGAGTGGATGAAGTCGTGGTCGGCGACACCGCGGGTTTCGATGCCCGCCGCCCTGCCCTTCGCGAACATACGGTCGAAGGTTTCCCGGTCCGTTTCCAGTGCGATATGCAGGTCGAAATCATGCTGGTCCTTGAACTCGAAGGGCTGGTCCGGGGCTTCGAAGAAGGCAAGATAGGACCCGTCGCCCAGTTCGTAAAACGTGTGCAGCACATTCGTGTCACGCCCGGTCCTGGTCGTGTCGATCGCCAGCGATCCGGCGAGGGGCAATTCCAGAAATTCCTCGTAGAACTGTCGTGTTTCCTCCGAATTGCGGCAGCGATATGCGTTGTGATGCAGTCCCTTGATCATATGCGTCTCCTCCGCCATTCCCGGCCCTTGGCGGTTGCCATGTGACCTGCGAGACTAATGTAGGCGCCATACCGTGCGCGCCAACCCGTATGACCATTTTTGCCCGAGGATGTAATTTCGATGACCGATACCCTGCTGGAAAACGTCGCCGACGGCGTCGCCACCCTGACCATGAATCGCCCGGAAGCGCTGAATGCGATGACGCCGGACATGATGGCGGCGGCCCTTGACGCGCTGACCCGCCACGCGAACGACCCCGGCGTCCGCGCCATCATCCTGACCGGCGCCGGGCGCGGTTTCTGCGCCGGGGGCGATGTGAAGCGCATGGACAGGGCGGCGGCGGAACCGACGCTGGAGGAACGGGTGCTGGGCCTGCGCCAGCGCATGGAGGTGTCGCGCCTGCTGCACCAGATCGCCAAACCGACCATCGCCATGGTGCGCGGCCCGGCGGCGGGGGCCGGGATGTCGCTGGCGCTGGCCTGCGACATGCGCATCGCCAGCGAAACCGCGCGCTTCACCACCGCCTTCGCCCGCGTCGGCCTGTCCGGCGATTTTGGCGGCGCCTATTTCCTGACCCGGCTGGTCGGGACGGCCAAGGCGCGCGAGCTGTACTGGCTGTCCGAAACCGTACCGGCGGACCAGGCGCTGGCGCTGGGCATGGTCAACCGGGTCGTGCCGGACGACGCGCTGGAGGCGGAAACCATGGCGATCGCGAAGCGGCTGGCGGACGGTCCCGTCGTGACGCTGGGTTACATGAAGAAAAACCTGAACGCGGCGGAAACCGGATCGCTGGAGGCGGTTTTCGACCTGGAGGCGATGCACCATTCGCGTTGCTCCCAGACCGAGGACCACAAGGAAGCGGCCCGCGCCTTTGTCGAAAAACGCAAACCGGTTTTCCAGGGACGCTAGAGCACATCAGGATTGAATAGAACCACAACGGGTTCTATTCAATCCTGTGAAGGTGCTCTGCTTTCAATAAGATAGATCAGATTCACGTGATTGTTGGATCGCCGCAGGCGATCCAACAATCACGATCTGATCCAGGTCGCCGCGCGGCGTTGACGGCCACGCGATTGCCCTGAAGCGGGAAATGTTGTTACCGTAACGGTACGCGGTTCCGATCTGTCCGATACAGGCGGCGGGAATCCGTACCGGGGGAAGGAAACGAACATGGTATCCATTGCAGCAACCGCCCAGCCGGGCGTTTCGGATCGGGAACATTATCTGGCGAAGATCCGCGACGTGGGCCCGGTCATTACCGAATCGCTCACCGAGATCGAGCAGAACCGCCGCCTGCCGCCAAAGCTGCTGGACGCGATGCATAATGCCGGGCTGTTCCGCCTGCTGCTGCCCAGGGAATTCGGCGGCGGGCAGCTCAGGCCGTCGGATTTCTCCCGGATCATCGAGGAGCTGGGCCGGTATGACGCCAGCGTCGCGTGGGTGACCTGCCAGGGCAATGGCTGCTCCCAGGTCGCGGCCTTCATGAACCCGGACGATGCGAAGCGCATGTGGAACGACGACAAGCGCGCGGTGCTGGCCTGGGGGCCGGGCAAATCGACGGCGCAGAAGGTCGATGGCGGCTATATCGTCAACGCCCATACCCGCTTCGCCAGCGGCTGCCGCCATGCAAGCTGGCTCGGCACCCATGCGACGCTGGTGGACGGCAAGGGCGAACCGGTGCCCGATGCCGCCGGCAAGCCGCAGGTCCGTACCATGCTGATGCCCAAGGCCGACGTGGAGATGGAGGACATCTGGAACGTCATGGGCCTGCGCGGCACCGCCAGTGACGGGTATTTCGTGAAGGACCTGTTCGTGCCGGAGGGGAATACCCTCAAGCGCGATTACGCGCCCGATCGCTGGCATGACGGCACCATGTACAAGTTCAAGCAGACCAACATGTACGCCAGCGGCTTTTCGGGGCTTGCCATGGGGGTCGCGGCGCAGATCCTGGACGAGTTCCACAAGCTGGCGCTGAAGAAGACGCCGCAGCGCCAGCAGAGCACCCTCGCCCTGAACCCGGTCGTGCAGTATGAATACGCGCAGGCGCGGATCTGGCTCGATGCGGCGCGCTGCTTCCAGCGCAGCGAACTGGACGACATGTTCGACGAGGCGGAAGCAACCGGCGAGGTCACCATCGACCACCGCATGCGCCTGCGCATCGCCACCACCCATGCGATTCATGAAGCGAAGCGGGCGGCGGACCTGATGTACGAGGCGGCGGGCGCCTCGGTGATCTTCAACAGCGCCCCGTTCGAACGCCGCTTCCGTGACATCCATACGGTGACCCAGCAGACGCAGGGGCGGAAGGCGCATTACCAGATCGTCGGTTCCTACTGGTTCGGCAACGAGCCGGACCTGTCGTCGCTGTAGAAAGCGGCGCCGGTCGGGCCGGTACCCCGGCGATACGGAATAGTCGAACGGCGTCCCGGAGGACGAGCGACCTTGGAAGTATCGAAGGGACATGATTTTACGGTAAACCTGCGCGAGTTGAACGGCGCGCTGGCCGACCTGGGAACCCTGCTGCCCCTGGTGCTGGGGACCATTGTCGTCGCGGGACTGCCGCCGGTGCCGGTGTTGCTCGGTTTTGCGGTCTTCTACATCGCCTCCGCGCTCTACTACCGCCTGCCGGTCCCGGTGCAGCCGATGAAGGCGGTCGCCGCCGTCATCCTGACGGCCCCGGTCGCCGCCGGAAGCATCATGGCCAGCGGCGTCATGATAGGCGTCCTGCTGCTCGTGCTCGGCCTGACCGGGTGGCTCGGTCGGCTGGCGCGACTGGTGCCGCAATCGGTGCTCAGCGGGTTGCAGCTCGGCCTCGGCGTGGCGCTGATGCTGGTCGGCTTCAGCCTGATGGCGACGGCGCCGGTCATCGCCGGTGTGACGCTGATGCTGCTGGTCGGTCTGATGCTGGCGCCGCGCGTTCCGTCGGTACCGATTGCGCTGGCTGCCGCCATCGGCCTTGCGCACTGGCTCGGCGTCGCCGGAATCGGGGCCGGTTCCGGGTTCCCCGATGCCCTCGTCCTGCCGTCGCTTCCCTCGGTGACAGACCTGACGGAGGCATTCTCCCTGCTCGTACTGCCGCAACTGCCGCTTACCTTCACCAACGCGGTCCTGCTTACCGCGCTGGTCGCCGGCGACTGTTTCGGCGACCGCGCCGCGCATGTCACGCCCGCCCGGCTGTCGGTGACCAGCGGCCTCGCGAACATCCTGCTGACCCCGTTCGGCGCGCTGCCGATGTGCCACGGCGCCGGCGGGCTTGCGGCGCATCACCGCTTCGGCGCGCGAAGCGGTACGGCGCCGCTGCTGCTCGGCCTCGCGCTGCTGGTCCTGGCCCTGCTGCCCGGCGGCGGCGGCCTTGCGCTGCTCGGCGCCGTGCCGGCGGCGGGACTGGGGGCGCTGCTGATGCTGGCCTCGGCGCAACTCGCGTTAAACAGACGGCTGTTCGACAGCAGGCTGTCCTGCTGGCCGGTCATCGCCGCGACGGCCGCGGTCACGATCTGGATCGACCCCTTCTGGGGCCTGCTCGCCGGCGCAGCCGCCGAGGTCATTCGTTCTGTCGCCGTCCGGCTGTGGCTCAGGCGTGCGACTGCGGGACCGAAGGCGGGATAGGCCCGCGCCAGTGCGGATTTATCGCGCGACGACCTACAAATTCCATCCATTCGGATTAGCTAGGAAACTAGGTCCACAGCAATGGAGTCCGGCCATGGCGGAAAACTTCGACGCGATTATTATCGGAACCGGCCAGGCCGGACCGCCGCTCGCGGCGCGGATGACGGCAAAAGGCATGAAGACCGCTATCATCGAACGGAAACGCTTCGGGGGCACCTGCGTCAATGTGGGGTGCACCCCGACCAAGGCGCTGGTCGCGAGCGCACGGGCGGCCCATATGGCACGCCGCAGTGCGGATTTCGGCGTGACCGTCGGCGGCGCCGTTTCGGTAGACATGAAACAGGTCAAGGACCGTAAGGACCGTATCGTGCGCCAGTCCAATGAAGGGCTTACGAACTGGCTGAAGAATATGGAAAACCTGACCGTTTACGAAGGCCATGCCAGATTCGAAGGCGCCCATTCCATCCGGGTCAACGGGGACCTGCTGGAAGCGCCCTGGATCGTCCTCAATGTCGGCGCCCGCGCCGTAGTGCCGGACATGCCGGGTATCGGCGAGGTCGACTACCTGACCAGTTCCGGCATGATGGATGTGGATTTCCTCCCCGAACACCTGGTCATCGTCGGCGGCAGCTATATCGGCCTCGAATTCGCCCAGATGTACCGGCGCTTCGGCAGCAGGGTCACCGTGGTGGAGAAGGGGCCGCGGCTGATCGGGAGGGAGGACGAGGACGTCTCCGCCGCCGTGCAGGAAATTCTGGAAGGCGAAGGAATCGAAGTCCGGCTCGCTGCCGAATGCATCGGGTTGGCGAAGCGTGGCGACCGGGTGGCGGTGACCGCCAACTGCGAGCCGGAGGCCACGGAAATCGTGGGCTCCCACGTCCTGATCGCCGTCGGCCGGAGACCCAATACCGACGACCTGCACCTCGACAGGGCGGGTGTCGAAACCGACGAGCGTGGATATGTCACGGTCGACGACGAGCTTCGCACGAATGTTCCCGGCATCTGGGCCACGGGCGATGTCAACGGGCGCGGCGCGTTCACCCACACGTCCTACAACGATTATGAAATTCTAGCCGCCAACATGTTCGACGGCGACCCACGGCGCGTTTCCGACCGCATCCAGACATACGGCCTTTTCATCGATCCGCCGCTGGGGCGGGCAGGCATGACGGAACGCGAAATCCGGGATTCCGGACGCAAGGCGCTGGTCGGCAGGATGAAGATGACCGGCGTCAGCCGCGCGCGGGAGCGCAGCGAGACCCAGGGGCTGATGAAGATCCTGATCGACGCGGACGCCGGGACGGTTCTCGGCGCGGCGATCCTCGGCATTCGGGGCGACGAGGTCGTCCACTCGGTGCTCGACGTGATGTATGCCGGCGCGCCCTACACTGTGATCCAGCAGGCCGTGCACATACATCCGACCGTGACGGAGCTCATTCCGACAATGCTCGGCGACCTGAAACCGCTCGAATAGAACAGATCGCCGCAAACCGATATGATTTTTTGGCGTGTATCGTCACAGCGGCATTCCGGCCTGTGTGGGTGCTATACTTTCAATGAGACAGACCAGCCGGGAGCCACGCATGCCACACAGGCGCATTCGCCCCTTCGACCAGACGATGACCCATGACGGCCAGGACGTTACCTATGAGCTGTCGATGGCGGTGCGCGCCGGCAACAGGGTATGGGTCCGCGGACAGACGGGGCTCGACTTCGACGGAGTCTTTGTCGGCAGGGGCGACCCCGCCGCGCAGGCAGAAAACGCAATGCGCTGTGCGGACGTCCTGCTGCGCGAAGCCGGCGCATCCCTGAACGATATCGTCAAGACAACAGTGTATCTGACGGACCGTGCGCACCGGGCGCCGGTCTATGCCGTACTTGCCAAATGGCTCAAGGGCGTCCGCCCGTGTCAGACGGGCCTGATCGTCGCCGGTCTGGCGCTGCCCGATATGTTGATGGAAATCGATATCGAGGCGGTCATCGCGGCGGACTGATGCGCCGGATCGCCGGTTCAGGGCGCGCCAAGGCCCGGCATGAGCCGGTGCGCGTTACCCCGCCGGATCGCCACCATATCCGAGGGCGTGAGACCCAGTCCCGCCCCTTCCAGCGCCGCCAGCCCGTCCGTCGTATCGGACAGCGGCACATAGGGAAAATCGCTGCCCATCAGGACCTGGCTGACCGGCGCCGTGGCCAGAAGAGCCGCAATCGCCGGTTTGGAAACCATGCCACCCAAGTCGTAATACAGCCGCGCCAGTTCCGCCTCAACCCCCTGCGGCGCCTGGATTTTCATCGCCTCCCGACCGTAATAGGCGATTCTGCTTGCCACCATCGGCACGAATCCACCCGCGTGGCAGAATATCCAGCGGATATCGCGATAGCGCCGGAACACGCCCTTGAACAGCATGTTGGTGACGGTACGCGTGGTATCGGCCGGTACTTCCGCGATCATCGGAATGACCTCCGGAAAGATATTGCGACAGCAGAACGGCACGGACGGGTGCACGAACGTCACGGCCTTGCGACGGTTCAGTTCCGCCATCACCGGTTCGAAGCGCGCATCGCCCAGCCACATGTCGCCGTAACTGGTCAGCAGCCCGATCCCGCTGGCGCCCAGCGTGTCGAGCGCATGGGCGATTTCGGCCAGGCTGCCCGCCGGATCCGGCAATGGCACGGCGGCGAAGAAGCCATACCGGCCGGGATGTTTCGCAACAAGGCCGGCGGCATACTCGTTCACCCGGCGCGCCGTTTCGCGGGCGCGCGGCGCATCGTCGAACCATACGCCGGGCGTCGACAGGGACAGCACGGACGTTGAAACGCCGACCGCGTCCATCGCCGCGATGGAAAGCTCCGGCGACCATCCCGTCCACGCCGACGACAGCGTTCCGCCGCGCCCGGCGGCAATCCTGTCGCGATATTCCTCCAGGTAGAACGGCGGCACGATATGGTGGTGCACGTCGATGCAGTGGCGGTCAGATGCAGGCATGAGAGCAGGCTCCCCGACAGAGGCGGAATGATCGCGACGGATTTCGGGCAGTCTGGATGACCCGTGCCGGCGCGTAAAGCGTCGGTTCGTCGCCGCGCGCCGCGAACCTGCTATAGAGGAGACGAAACCTCGCCCCGCTCCAGCACCACGTTGTTCCAGCCGTCGAGCCGCGCCGTCCAGCCGGGGCGGATGACGATGGTGGTGTCGTACTCCTCGACGATCAGCGGGCCATGCTGCGGCTTTTCGCCCAGCCCGGAGCGCGGGATTACCGGGGTGTCGAGCCAGCCGTGGTCGGGCCCGAAGTAAGCCTCGCGGCGGCTGGCTTCGGGCACCTTCTCCATGGCGCGGCGGGCGCGGTCGGGAACACGGGGGAATTCGTCGAGGCCTCGGCCCACCGCCTTCAGCGACACGATTTGCAGCACCTCCCTGTCGGAGCGATAGCCGAAGGTGTGATCGTGCTGGCTGGCGAAGCGTTCGGCGAAATCCGCGAGGCCCGCCGCATCCACCGGCATGTGCTCGAAGGGCACGGTCAATGACGAATTCTGGCCGACATATTTGACCTCCGCCGACAGGGCGATGGTCTTGCGGTCCGGCCCCGTGAACCCGTCCGCCTCCAGCAGTTCGGCGGCCTCGTCCGAGAGGGATTGCAGCGCGGCGTTCAATTCTTCCAGTTGCAGGCTGTCCAGGCGACGGTAGAAGGCGCGCACCGGCTGGTGCTCCATATCGGCGAACAGCAAGCCCAGCGCGCAGAACAGCCCCGCCACCGGCGGCACGACGATTCGGCCGATGCGCAGCGATTCCGCGAGGTCGCAGACATGCACGCCGCCATTGCCGCCGAAGCCGACCAGGGTGAAATCGGCGGGGTCGAGCCCCCGCTCCGACGACACGGCGGACAGGGCGCGCATCATGGTCGCGTTGGCGATGAGGTGGATGCCGTAGGTGAGGTCCGTGCGGTCCTGTTTCACCCGCGCCGCGAGCGCGTCCATCTGCGCCGCCGCCTTCGCCCGGTTCACCTTCAACTCCCCGCCGACAAGGTATTCCTGGTTCAGGTAGCCGAGCAGCAGGTTGGCGTCGGTCACCGTCGGGTCGGCGCCGCCAAGGTCGTAGCAGACCGGACCCGGCGCCGCCCCGGCGCTGCGCGGCCCCACCTGCACCGCACCGCCGGCGTCCACCCAGGCGATGCTGCCGCCGCCGGCGCCGACCTCCGCAATGTCGATTGTCGGCACCTGCACCACATAGCCCCCGCCGCGGATCATGCGGTGGCCCAGCGCCGCGCCGCCGCCAACCTCGGTTTCCGGCGACAGGCCGAAGCGACCGCCTTCGATGATCGCCGCCTTGGCGGTGGTGCCGCCCATGTCGAAGACCAGCATGTTGTCGGTGCCGATGCGCGTGCCCATGCGCTGCGCGCCGACCACCCCGGCGGCCGGGCCGGATTCGATGATGTAGACCGGATCGCGCGCCGCGCCCTTCGCCGGCAGCACGCCGCCGTTGGACTGCATGATGTTGAGCGGCACGGCGATGCCCAGTTCGGCCAGCCGGCGTTGCAGCGACGCGACGTAGCGTTCGATCACCGGGCGGATATAGGCGTTCACCACGACCGTGCTGGTGCGTTCGTATTCCTGCACCTGGGGCACCAGTTCGGTGGAGATCGTCACGGGGACGCCCGGCGCGTTCCGCCGCAGGATCGCCGCCGCCCGTTCCTCGTGTTCCGGGTTGGCGTAGGCGTTGATGAAGCACACGGCGATGGCGTCGGCGCCCAGCGCGACGCAGCGCTTTCCCACCGCGGCGCAGGCGGCCTCGTCCAGCGGGATATGCACGTCGCCGGAGGCCAGCATGCGTTCCGGCACCTCCAGCCGCAACCGGCGCTCGACCAGCGGTTCCGGCTTGCGGAAGTCGAGGTCGTAGAGCCGCGGCGAGCGGAAACGACCGATTTCCAGCACGTCGCGGAAGCCCTGCGTCGTCACCAGCGCGACCGTCACGCCCTTGCGCTCGATAATGGCGTTGGTCGCGACCGTGGTGCCGTGCCCGACCTCGCGGATCGCCGACGCCGCGATGCCGGTTTCCGCCAGTAATGCCGCGGCGCCTTCCTGGATGGCGCGGCTGTAATCGTCGGGGGTGGAGAGGATCTTCTTGCTGTACAGCGCGCCGTCATCGCCGAGCAGCACGATATCGGTGAAGGTGCCGCCGATATCCACGCCGAGCCGAAAACCGCCGCTCATGC
The DNA here is from genome assembly GCA_040905865.1 of Alphaproteobacteria bacterium. NCBI lineage: Bacteria > Pseudomonadati > Pseudomonadota > Alphaproteobacteria > Alphaproteobacteria bacterium. Next base: position 25,620 of record JBBDQU010000035.1, on the reverse strand, counting down.
CGCCGCTCCGGCGCGGCGCAGGGCCAGGGTGGCGGGAAGATCGACCGCGAAGCTGACGGGATCGACGACGACGCCATAGGCGTCACGGGCATGGGTCAATGTGATCTTCTCCTGTTTCACGTCCTCGGCGACGGCGTCGGGATCGCGTTGAATGGGGTCGCCGTAGCCGCCCGCCGCGCCCATTTCGGCGCGGAAGCCTTCGCCCCGTTGCAGGCGCCGCACGAATTTCGACGGCGCGTCGTGGCGGGTGCCGTCGGCATCGAAGACGAAGGATTTTGCGGGACGGCCGTCCTTTCCGCCGAAAATCCCCCAGCAACCAGTCTTGTGCCGGTCGGAACGGTGCTGGACGGTGGCGGAGTCGTTGAGGATCCGGTACTGCCGCACGAGACCGAGGCCGCCGCGATAGCGTCCCGGCCCGCCGCTGTCGGGCAGGAAGGCGTATTCCTCGACCATCACGGGGTTTTCCGCCTCGATGGTTTCCACCGGCGTGTTGGCGAGGTTGCCGAGGAAATACGGCCCGCCGTCCTGGCCGTCCAGGTCGGGACCGCCGCCGCGCCCGGTGATGTTGTGGAATTCCACATGGACGAAGCGCTTGCCGCGTTCGTCGTTGCCGCTGATGGCGAGGCCGAATTCGGACCCGCCGGGACAGGCGGGGATGCGCCCCTCGAACAGCTTCGCCATGGCGCCAATGACGCATGTGCGCAGCCGGTAGCCGCCCTGGCTGCGCGCCCCCAGCGCGGCGGGGAAGCGCGGATTGACCCAGGAGCCTTCCGGCGCGATCACCCTGATGGGCCGGTAGAAACCGGCGTTGTTCGGCGTATCCAGCGGCATCACCGCGCGCAGCGCCGCGTAGCTGAGCGACGCCGTGTACCAGTAATTGGTATGCAGGGCGCCGCCGCGCTGGGCGTCCGTGCCGGTGAAGTCGACGATGAATTCGTCGCCGCGCACGGACAGCCTGCACTGGATCTTTACCGGCCCGCCGCCGACGCCGTCATCGTCGTTCCATTCGGTGAATTCCGCCTCGCCGTCGGGCAGATCGCGGATCGCCGCGCGCACCAGCCGCTCGGTGTAGTCGACGAGGGCGCGCATGTAGAGTTTCAGCTCCGCCGGGGAATACCGCTCCAGCAGCTTGTGGATTTCCCGCTCCGCCGCGGTCAGCGCCGCGATCTGCGAACGGATGTCGCCCATCACCTTGTCGGGCACGCGGGTGTTGTATTCGATGATGTTCAGGAGGGTCGCGTTGGGCCTGCCGCCCTCGACGATCTTCGACGGCGGGATGCGCAGGCCTTCCTGGAAGATTTCGTCGCTGTCGGCCGCCCCGCCGCCGGGCACGCGCCCGCCCAGGTCGGTGTGATGCAGGATGAGGCCGAGGATGCAAACGATCCCGCCGTCGTGGAACACGGGCTTGAACATGAAGATGTCGTTGAGGTGGCTGCCGCCGTGATATGGGTCGTTGTTGGCCAGCATGTCGCCGGGCCGGATGTCCCCCTCGAACGCGTCGAGGCAGCAGCGCAGCGCCGGCATGGTCGCGCCGAGATGGGCCGGCAACGCCAGCCCCTGCGCGACCATGGTGCCGTCCGGGTCGCAGATCGAGCCGGAGAAATCCAGATTGTTGCGTACCAGGCTGGAACGTGATGTGCGGATCACCGACACCATCATGTTGTCGGAGATCATCTCCAGCGCGTTCTTGACGAGTTCCAGCTTGACGGGATCGACGTCCATGCGTTCTTTCCTGCAGGTTATGGGGATACGGTGGCGCGCAGCCGCGCCGTTTCGGCGGGGTCGGGCGCGCCGGTGGACGGATCGACGGCGACGCCGTAGGCCGCACGGGCATGGGCCACCGTGATTTTTTCCTGCCGCACGTCTTCCGCCACCGCCGCCGGGTCGCGGGCGAAGGGATCGCCATGGCCGCCGGCGCCGGGCATTTCCGACCGGAAGATTTCGTCGCGGCGCATGCGGCGCACGAACTTGCTCGGCGCCTCGGAACGATTGCCCTCGCGGTCGACGTAGAACGACCTGCCCAGCGCGCCGGCCCCGCCGCCCTGCAGCCCCCAGCACGGGTGCATGTGGCGGTCGGAACGCTGCTGCACCGTCACCTCCTCGGCCAGGAACCGGTACTGCCGCGACAGGCCGAGCGCCCCGCGATGCCGGCCCGGTCCGCCCGTGTCGGGCAGGAAGCCGTATTCCTCCACCAGCAGCGGGTTTTCCGCCTCGATCACCTCCACCGGCGTGTTGGACAGGTTGCCGAGCCAGTAAGGACCCGCATCCTGCCCGTCGGCATCCGGGCTGCCGCCGCGACCGGACATGTTATGGAATTCCACATGCACGAAGCGCTTGCCGTCCGGCCTTGCCCCGGCGACCGACAGACCGAATTCCGACCCGCCGGGACAGGCGGGCATGCGTTGCGGCAGCAGCCCGGCGATCGCGCCGCTGACCAGCGTCCGCACCCGGTAGCCGCCCTGCCCCCGCGCGCCCAGCGCCGCCGGGAATTTCGGGTTGACCCAGCTTCCTTCCGGCGCGATCACCTCAATCGCGCGGTAGAACCCCGCATTGGTCGGGATCTCGCGCGGCAGCACCGCCCGCAGCGCCGCATAGGTCAGCGAGCAGGTAAAGGGATAGTTGGTGTGCAGCGCCCCGCCCTTCTGCCTGTCGGTCCCGGAGAAATCGGCGGTCACTTTATCGCCCTTTACCGTCAGCCGGCAGTGCAGCCGTACCGGCCCGCCGCCGACGCCGTCATCGTCGTTCCATTCGGTGAATTCCGCCGTGCCGTCGGGCAGGTCGCGGATCGCGGCGCGGACCATGCGTTCCGCGTATTCGATCAGCTCGCCCATATAGGCTTTCAGTTCGCCGACGCCGTACCGTTCGGCGAATTTGACGATTTCCGCCTCCGCCGCCATCAGCGCCGCCATCTGGGCGCGGATGTCGCCCATGACCAGGTCGGGAACCCGGGTATTGTATTCGATCACGTTCAGCAGGGTGCGGTTGGGTTTGCCGGCTTCCATGATCTTGGCCGGCGGGATGCGCAGCCCTTCCTGGAAAATCTCGTCGCTGTCCCCCGCCTGGCCCCCGGCGACGCGGCCGCCAAGGTCGGTGTGGTGCAGGATCAGCGACAGGATGCAGACCCGCTCGCCGTCCACATGGACCGGCCGGAACATGAAGATGTCGTTCAGGTGACTGCCGCCGGAATAGGGATCGTTGGTGGCCAGCATGTCGCCCGGCCCGACTTCGTCGCCGAAGAAGGCGAGGCAGCCCTTGAGCGCCGGCGGGATGGCCCCGAGATGCGAAGGCAGCGCCAGCCCCTGCGCCACCATGTCGCCCTGCGCATCGCAGATGGCGCCGGAGAAGTCGAGGTTGTTCTTGACCAGCGTGGAGCGCGCCGTGCGGACCACCGACACCATCATGTTGTCGGAAATCATCTCCAGCCCGTTGCGGATCAGTTCCAGCCTGATGGGATCGAAGGCCATGCCCGCCTACGCGCCCTTCTTGTTATGGAACTTGTGGAAGGGATGCGGGTTGCCCGCCGTCGTCATCCGCAGCGTATAGACCGAGGTCACGGCGCAGACGAACAGGGTCTTCAGGTCATCGCCGCCGAAGGCGATGTTCACCGCCATTTCCGGCACGCGGATGATGCCGAGGAACCGTCCGTCGGGTTCGTGCACCCAGATGCCGCCCGGGCCGGTGGTGTAGACGCGGCCCTCCACATCGACCTTCATGCCGTCGGGGATGCCCGGCCCGTCGCCAATGCTGAGGTCGGCGAAGATTCGTTTGCGGCGGATGCTGCCGTCATCGTTGAAATCGATGGCGTGGACGTATTGCGTCCATCGTGTATTGGCGATGTAAAGCGTGCGTTCGTCCGGCGACAGGGCGAGGCCGTTGGGATATTCCACGTCGACGATGGGCGTGACGTCACCCGCCGGTGTCACACGGTAGACGCGGGCGCCGCCATAGATGCCATGCGCGTCTCCTTCCGGCCCCGGCTGCCCACGGTCGACGAAGGGGATGCGCATGGACGGGTCGGTGAACCAGTTGCTGCCGTCGGAATGGCAGATCACGTCGTTGGGCCGGTTCAGCCGGCCGCCCTTGTAGCTGTCCGTCAGCACGCTGACGGTGCCGTCATGCTCCGTGCGGGTAACGGCGTGCATTTCGCCCTCGCAATGGATCAGCCGGCCTTCCAGGTCGAAGGTCATCCCGTTGCCGCCAACGGTATTGCGGACCACCTCCGGCTTCCCGCCCAGCGTCAGCCGGTACAGCGTGCCCGGGCGGATATCGTTGAAATAGAAAAACCCGTCCGGGTGCCACAACGGCCCCTCGGTAAAGACGAAACCGGTCGCCTGCTGCACGGCTTCGGGGGATTCAAGTATGTCGGGCAGATAGTTGATCATTGCGGGGGCGCCTTTTGCGGGTTGCTGTCCACCGCATGCTTGGCCGTGACGCCCGCGCCGTCAAGGGGGGGTGGTTCACCTGATTAGAGTGTTCGTCCGGGTCTGGACCGTATTCGATGAGTCGGTCGGTGCGGCCTGTGCGATGCGGAGCAACAGGAAGGCGATGAGGGCGACGGGGGAGTGTCAGATATATTGTGTAAGAGGTGGCCGGGCGCGGCACGGGCAACAGCCGCAACGGCTATTCCGGCAAGACGGTGCTGACCGAGGGGATGATCGGCTCGCCCGGGCAGGAGGATAGCGAGGCTAACGCCGGACCGGATACCGGAACGGTCAGCTTGGCCGGTTGATCGGTAAACATGATTCGCTTACCATCGAACCATGAAAGAAGGACCGGACATCGCATTACTGGGATCGCTGATTGGCGATCCGGCGCGCGCCAACATGCTGACCGCGCTGATGAGCGGCAAGGCGCTGACCGCCAGCGAGCTTGCCGCCGAAGCCGGCGTCACCGCGCAGACCGCCAGTTCCCATCTGGGCAAACTGGAAAGCGCCGGGCTGCTGCGGCAGCGCAAACAGGGGCGGCACCGCTATTTTTCACTGGCGGATGACGAGGTGGGCAGCGTTCTGGAAGCCATGATGGGGCTGGCGGCAAAGCGCGGGCATACGCGCACGCGCACCGGCCCAAGGGATCCGGCGCTACGCAAGGCGCGGGTCTGCTACAACCACCTTGCTGGGGATTTCGGCGTCCGGATGTTCGATCACCTGCTGGCCCGGAAGCACCTCGTCGTCGCCGGGGACGGCCTCGACCTGAGCGCCGCGGGCGACGCCTTCGCCCGGGAATTCGGAATCGATATCGCATCCCTGGGCAAGGGCCGCCGCCCGCTGTGCAAATCCTGTCTCGACTGGAGCGCGCGCCGTACCCATCTGGCGGGATCGCTGGGTACCGCCTTCCTGAACCGATTCTACGAACTCGGCTGGGCCGAACGGCAGGCGGATTCCCGGGTGGTTACATTCACCGCGAATGGCGAAAGACGGTTTACGGAGCTGTTTACCGCTTAGCAGGTTGCGGAAGAATTGCTTCCGTCGCGCCGTTCCGTAAACTCGGACTTCAGGCAGTTCAAATTCTGGGAGAATTCACAATGGAACAGTATCCGGCCGTCGGCTTCATGGTCCGGCACGGGAACGTGCTGGCTGTCCTCGCCGGACTTGCGCCCGTCATCCTGGTCGCCGCAGGCATTGCGTTGGGCGGCTGGCACTGGAGCTGGGGCATCGCCGGGATCGCCGCCGGGATCGGGGTCGGCTTCGGCGTGCGGGTCTTCGCCGAACTGGTGCGGATCATCGTCGACATGCTGCTGCCGCAATAGCATCAGGAAAGGAAAATCCGAATGTCGGACGAGATCATCATTATCGGGGGCGGGCTGGCGGGGCTGAGCGCGGCCAACCGCGCCCTCGCGCTGGGGCTGAAGGCAACGGTGCTGGAACAGGGCAGCGACGCGGATTATTTCTGTAATTCGCGCATCGCCGGCGGGATCGTCCATGTCGCCTTCCGCGATGTGACCAGGGACGTGGCGGATATCCTCGCCACCGTAACGGGCCAGACCGGCGTGAACGACGCGACCGCGCATGCCGGGCTGCTGGCGGAGGAAGGCGCGCGGGCGCTGGCCTGGATCCGCGAGGAAGGCGCCAAGTTCATCAAGGGCGGCCAGTTCGAATTCATGCGCTGGATCATGGCGCCGCCCCGCCGGCGCACCGCCGGGCTGGACTGGCAGGGCCGTGGTCCGGACGTGACGCTGCGGCGCCTGGCCGCCAATCTGGAAAAACGCGGCGGCGCCTTGCGCCGGGGCGTGCGCGCGACGGAACTGATCGTCGAGGACGGCGCGGTGAAAGGCGTCGTCACCGACTCCGGCGAACGGATCGCGGTGCGCGCGGTGGTGATCGCCGATGGCGGGTTCCAGACCAACCCGGATCTGGTGCGCAAGTATATTTCCCCGCAGCCGGAAAAACTGATCCAGCGGGGCGCCGGCACCGGCTTCGGCGCGGGCCTGCTGATGGCGGAAGCCGCCGGCGCGGCGCTGGTCGGCATGGACCGGTTCTACGGGCATCTGCTGGGTCAGCAGGCCTTCGAAAACGACCAGCTGTGGCCCTATCCGATCGTCGACCCGATCGCGCAGGCATCGATCCTGGTCGACAAATCCGGCAACCGTTTCACCGATGAAGGGCTGGGCGGCGTCTATATGGCGAACGAAGTGGCGAAACTGGCCGACCCGCTGGCCGCCACCGCGATCTTCGACGAGGCCGTCTGGACCGGCGTCGCCGCCGACAACCGTTACCCGCCCTGCATGAACCCGGTCTTCGAACAGGCCGGCGGCACGGTGCTGCAAGCGCCGGACCTCGCCGGGCTGGCCGCGCAGATCGGCGTGCCTGCCGAAGGGCTGCAACGGACAGTGGCCGAATACAACGCGGCGATCGCGACAGGTTCGGTGGCGTCCCTGTCCCCCACGCGAAGCACCCATCGCGCCGAACCGCAACCCATCGCGACGGCGCCCTTCCGGGCGATCCCGGTCTGTGCGGGGATCACCTATACCATGGGCGGTATCGCCATCGACCGCGACGGCAGGGCGCAGCACCGTGACGGCGGCGCCATCGCCGGGCTGTATGCGGCGGGATCGTCCACCGGCGGGTTCGAGGGCGGCCCCAACGCCGCCTATATCGGCGGATTGTCCAAAGCCATCGTCACCGGCCTGCGGGCCGCGGAATCCATTGCCGGGAAGAGCCCATGACCGACGTCTTCGACTACATCGTCATTGGCGCGGGCTCGGCCGGGTCGGTGCTCTCCAACCGCCTGTCGGCGGGCAGCGACACCGTCTGCGTACTGGAGGCGGGGCCGGTCGACTGGAACCCGTTCATCCATATCCCCGCCGGATTCATGAAGACGCTGGTCAACCCCGCCGTGAACTGGCTGTACGAGGCCGAACCCAGCGAAGGCACCGCCGGCCGCCGCATCCATGCGCCGCGCGGCAAGACCCTGGGCGGCTCCAGCTCGATCAACGGGCATATCTACAATCGTGGTCAGCGGATGGATTTCGACAGTTGGGCGCAAAGGGGTAATCGCGGCTGGGGCTATGCGGATATCCTGCCCTATTTCCAGCGCACCGAACGCCGTATCGGCAAGGGCGACAACACCTATCGCGGCCGCGACGGCGGGCTGACCGTCACCGATATCGACTGGCGGCACCCGCTTTGCGACGCCTTCATCGACGGCGTCGTGAAGATGGGCATCCCGCTGAACCCCGACTACAACGGCGCGACGCAGGAAGGCGTCGGCTATTTCCAGCGCGCCCTGTTCAACGGCCGCCGGGTCAGCGCCGCGCGCGCCTTCCTGCATCCCGCCAAATCCCGGCAGACGCTGGACGTCCGCACCAAAGCGCATGTGCAGCGCATCCTGTTCGAGGGCAAGCGCGCCGTCGGCATCCTGTACAGGCGCGGCGGCCAGGATGTGGAAATCCGCGCGCGCAAGGAAATCATCCTCTCCGGCGGGGCGGTGAATTCGCCGCAGATGCTGCAGATTTCCGGCGTCGGCCCGGCCAGGCTGTTGCAGAACCTTGGCGTGCCGGTCCTGCATGACCTGCCGGCGGTCGGGGAAAACCTGTGCGACCATTACCCGGTTCGGCTTGTTGCGCGGGTTAAGAACCAGAAGACCGTGAACGAACAGGTGCGCGGGCTGAACCTCGTTGCGGAAGCCGCGAAATACGTGCTGTTCCGCAAGGGCGTGCTGACCCTGTCGCCGACCCTGGTGCATATCTTCTGGAAATCGCACGAGGCGCTGGACAAGGGCGACCTGCAGATGACCTTCACCCCCGCCAGCTACAGGGAAGGCGTGCAGTCGCAGCTTGATGACTTCCCCGGCATGACCGTCGCCGCCTGGCAGCAGCGCCCGGAAAGCATGGGCTATGTCCGCGCCAGATCCGCCAGCGCGATGGACAAGCCGGCGATCCAGCCGAACTACCTGGCGCATGAAACCGACCGGCGCGTGCTGTTGGGCGGCATACGGCTGGGCCGCAGGATGCTGGAAACGCCGGAACTGGCGCCGTTCTACGACCGCGAGGAATATCCCGGCCCGCCGCTGCAGACCGACGACGAGCTGATCGACTTCGCCCGCCAGCGCGGCACCACCGCCTTCCACCTGATGGGCACCTGCCGCATGGGCCCGGAAGGCGACCGCAGCACGGTGGTCAGCGACGAATTGAAGGTGCACGGCATCGAAGGGCTGCGCGTCGTCGATGCCTCGATCATGCCGGCGATGCCGTCGGCGAACACGAACGCATCGACCCTGATGATCGCCGAAAAAGCCGCCGACATGATCCTGGGGAAACCGCCTTTACCGGCGGCGGCGGTTTAGGGACAGGAAGGAACATGCCGTGAAAGTCGCCCTGCCGGACCTTGTGTCCAATTCATATTTCCCCGCCATCGCGGCGATCGAACTCGGTTTCTTTCGCGCGGAAGGGCTCGATATGTCGCTTGAGCTGATCCACCCGGTCCCGGCGACCTTCGAGGCGCTGCGCGACGGCAAGGTCGATTTCGTCGCCGGCTCCGCCCATGCGCCGCTCTGGGCCTTTCCGCGCTGGGCGGGATCGAAACTTGTCTGTTCGCTGGCGCAGGGCATGTACTGGTTCCTGATGATGCGCAGCGACCTGAAGGTCGAACGCGGCGACCTGACAGCGCTGCGCGGGCGGCGCATCGTCGCGGCGAACGGCGTCGACCTGGGCTTGCGCGGGTTGCTGAAGGAAGCCGGCATCGATACGGACGCCGAAGGTATCGAAATCGGCCCCCTGCCCGGCGGCGTCGCGAAGGGCGTTTCCTTCGGTGTCGCGGCGGTCGATGCGCTGGCGGCGGGCGCCGTCGACGGGCTGTGGGCCAACGGCATGGCGGCGGAGAAAGCCGTTACCAGCGGCGTCGCCAGCATCGTGCTGGACGTCCGGCGCGGCGACGGTCCGCCCGCCGCCTTCCATTTCACCCAGCCCGCGCTGGTCACGACGGACAGGCTCATCGCCGAGCAGCCAGATGCGGTCGCCGCCGCCGTGCGCGCCATCGTGAAGACGCAACAGGCGCTGAAAGCCGATCCGGGCCTCGCGACCGATGTCGGCCGCAGGCTGTTCCCGGAAACCGAAGCCGGGCTGATCCGCCGGCTGATCGAACGGGACCTGCCCTATTACGACCCGGCGGTAAGCGAGGAATTCACGACCGGGATGAGCCGATTCGCCTCGATGATGGGCATGACCGATGCGCCGGTGCCGCACGGTGAAATCGTCGCCACGCGGTATCGCGACCTCTGGAAAGGCTGAGCCCTGCATGGCTGACGCTGACACCCATCTGGAAACCGACGTGCTGGTGGTCGGCGCGGGCGGGGCCGGCATGTACGCCGCCATCGCCGCGGCGCGCGGCGGTGCGCGGGTGCTGCTGCTGGACAAGAGCCTGGTGGGTCGTGGCGGAGCGACGATCATGGCGCAGATGACGGTCGCCGTGGCGATGGGCGAGCAGGCGCCGGATCACTGGACCCGCCACCATGCCGATACGCTGACCGCCGGGCGCGGGCTGTGCGACGAGGTGCTGGCCGCCCTGCTGTGCCGCGAAGGCCCGGACCGCATCCGCGAGATGGACGAATGGGGCGTCGGCTGGACGCGCGAGGACGGCCACCTGAAACAGGTCATGGCGCCGGGGCATGACCGGCCGCGCTGCGTCTTTGTCGACTTCCTCAATACCGGTCCGGCGGTTGCGAAGACGCTGCGCGGGAAGGTCGCGAAGACCGACGGCATCACCCGCGTCAGCAACCTTTCCGTTACATCGCTGGTTACCCATGACGGACGCGTTGCGGGCGCCGTTGCGCTGGATCTGGCCAAAGGAAACCCGGTTACCATCGCGGCGGGGGCGGTGGTCCTGGCGGCGGGCGGGTTGACCCGGCTGTACCGGCGCAACAGCGCCTCGGTGAACATGGGCGGCGAATCGTATGCCCTGGCGCTGGATGCCGGGGCGTCGCTGATCGACATGGAATTCGTGCAGTTCTTCCCCATCGGGCATCTGGCGCCGCGCCTTGTCGGCATGGATCCGATCATGTGGGACCCGTTCCGCTACAAGCTGGGCGGGCGGCTGCTGAACGGCAATATGGAAGAATTCATCCACCATTACGGCGCAACCGATTCCGGCGCCTACACCGCGCCGCGCGACGTCACATCCTACGCCATCGTCCGGGAAGTGGCGGCCGGGCGCGGGTCGCCGCATGGCGGCGCGTATCTGAGCTTCGAACATATTGGTGAAGCCGCCTTGCGCGACGCCTTCGGCCCCGTCATCGACAGGCTGGCCCGCAACGGCATCGATCTGGCCCAGGGCCCGGTCGAGGTTGCCCCCATCGCGCATTACCACATGGGCGGCATCCGTGTGGACGAACGCATGGCGTCGGATGTGCCTGGCCTCTATGCGGCGGGCGAAGCTGTCGGCGGCGCCAATGGCGCCAACCGGCTTTCGGGCAACGCGATCACCGAGGCGCTGGTATTCGGCGAGGTCGCCGGCCGCAACGCCGCGCGGGACCGTATCGCGCCGGTATGGGACGCGGCATGGGCGGAAAAAGCCGTCAGCGACATCACGCGTCTGTCCATGCCCATCGACACCGCGAGCGGCCCGGCATTCGGGATATTATTCAGCGAGTTGCAAAACCTGCTCTGGGACAAGGTCGGCCTGTCGCGCGACGAGCAGCGGCTGACGGCGGCGTTGTCCCGCATCCGGAACATGCGGTCCGTCGACCTGCCCGCCCTGCACCCGCGCGATTCCGGCCCGTTCGCTATGGGGGTGCAGGAATGGTTCGACCTGCGCGCGGCGCTGGCCACGGCGGAGGCGATCACCGTATCGGCCCTGAACCGCACCGAAAGCCGCGGCGCGCACCAGCGCGAGGACATGCCCGCGACCGACCCCGCGCAGGCGCATAACCAGCGCATCCGGCGCGCGGGAGACGACGAACTGGTTCTGGACACCATACCCGTGCGCCGCGCCACTATCGATACGGTAAGCCGGGGAGCCGCCGAATGACCGACACCGTCGCCGTCACCATACAGCGCGGCGCGGCGGGCGAGACGCCGCGCGACGATATCTTCACGGTGCCCTACCGCGAGGGCATGTCGCTGCTGGACGCGCTGATCTGGATCCGCGCCCATGCGGACCCGACGCTCGCCTTCCGCTATAGCTGTATCAACGCCAATTCCTGCAAGGAATGCGTGGTCAGTGTCGAAGGCAGGACCGAATATGCCTGCACCACGCGGCTGACCGGCGGCGCGGTAAGCGTTCGGCCGATTGGCAACAAGCGCCTGCTGCGCGACCTCGCGACCGACACGGTGCCGCCGAAGGAAAAATTTGCGGCGCAGGATTAAAAGAACGGAACCCAAAACAGGGAGGAAACAACATGCGGCTGGGTAACAAGGTAGCCATCGTCACCGGCGCCGCGTCCGGCATGGGGGCGGCGACGGCGCGGCTGTTTGCGCGCGAAGGTGCCAGGGTCGTCGTCGCGGATCTGATGGTAAGCGAGGGCAAGACCGTCGCGGCGGAAATCGCCGCATCCGGCGGCGAGGCAATGTTCCGGAAACTCGACGTGACCAGCGAGACGGACTGGGCCGCCGTCGTATCGGAAACATTATCTGCCTTTGGCCGGCTCGATATCCTGGTCAACAATGCCGGGATCAGCGGCAGCACGCCGGACCTGTTGAACGTGGAGACCTGGAATCAGCAGATGCACGTCAACGCCGGCGGCGTGTTCCTGGGCATGCGCGCCGTGATCCCCGCCATGCGACAAGCCGGCGGCGGTGCGATCGTCAACATCTCGTCGATCTCCGGCGTCGTCGGCCAGCGCGTCGTGCATATGGGCTATAACGCCGCCAAGGGCGCCATCCGGACCGCCACGAAATCCGCCGCCGTGCAGTTCGCCCGCGACGGAATCCGCGTCAATTCCGTCCATCCCGGGGTGATGCCGCCGATGCGGACTTCGCAACAGACCGCCGATCCGGCGATTCGGGCGAAGATGATGGCCGCAATCCCCATGGGCCGCGAAGGCCGAATAGAAGAAGTCGCCAACGCCAACCTGTTCCTCGCCAGCGATGACGCATCCTATATCACCGGCGCCGAACTGGCCGTGGACGGAGGCTACCTGGCGCAATAGAAGCTCGCCGCGATGCAGCATGCGTTTAGGTTGCGCGCGCGGCCCGGTTCAGCCAGACTTTCGGTCCTGCTAATCGTTGAGGTTCGGAAATCGCACCGGGAATAGGCCCGGGCCGCGGATACGTGGGAAACATGCCGGCGGAAAACCGGTTAATTCGGGAGGAAACAATGCCAATTCGACAGAAACTGGCGCTGCTTGCCGGCGCCGCGACAATGGCCGGAATGGTCCTGGCCGGCAGTGCCGGCGCCAAGGAACTGAAATATGTCACCTTCAAGCCGCAGGCCGCGAATGACGCCCATTCGCTGACGCTGCAGTGGTTCGTCGATGAATTCGCCAAGCGGACCGGCGGCAAGCATACGATAAAGGTCTTCTGGGGCGGCAGCGTCGCCCAGGTGAAGGAAGTGCCCGATGCCCTGGAAACAGGCATTGGCGATCTGGGCGATATCGTGGTGCCGTATTTCCAGGACAAGTTCCTGATCAACGGCGTCGTCACCTTCTTCTCGCCGCAGCCCCATTCCGAAATCGAACTCGGCCAGAAGCTCATCCAGTGGTACGAGCAGTATCCGCAGTTCGACGACGAAATGAAAAAGTACAACACAAGGATCATCGCCTGGCGCCCGCTTGAAGACTACGGGATCATGTGCGTGAAACCGATCAATACGCCGGAGGACTTCAAGGGGCTGCGCATCCGCAGCTATGGCCATGCCCTGCCGCGCCTGATCGAGCAACTGGGCGGCACCCCGGTGTCGATGACGACCAGCGACGCCTATGAGGCGCTGGAACGCAACATTCTGGATTGTACGCCTACCGGCGTGACGCTGGCCCGCGGCTGGAAGTTCGAGGAAGTGGCCAAGTATTATGTGAAGGTGAAGCTCGGCGCCAACTGGGGGCATTTCATTGGAATGAACCGGGACAGCTATGATGCGCTGGACGACCAGACCAGGGCGATCCTGGACGGCCTGGGCAAGGAATATGTTGTCCATTACGTCAACGTCCTGAGCCGCCTGACCGAGGAAATTCTGGCGGAATGGAAGAAATCGGGCGTCGAGGTCCTGCCCTTCCCGGAAGGACCGGTTGCGGAAGCCGTGAAGAGCGACGCGGTGAAGAAGATCCGTCAGGACTGGATCGACCGGGCCAGCAAGAGCGGCCTGCCCGCGGCTGAACTGGCCGAATATTTCGCATTCCAGTAAAGCATCCTGGAACCCCGCCCCCGCGCCTTCACCGGTTGCGGGGGCGGGGTTTGTCTCAACCGCGACCGACGGCGGAATTCCGATATGACTGACAGTTTCGAGCGCCTGTATCAGGCCTATGGCAAAGTCGTCACCTTTTTCGCCGTGCTGGCGGGCATGGTCACTTTCGCCACCATGTGGCTGATCGACGCCAACGTCCTGATGCGCAAGTTTTTCAATACCCCGGTACAGGGCTCCTTTGAACTGACCGAAGCCGGGCTTGTGCTGATCGTCTTCCTGTCGCTCGCCTATACCCAGTACAAGCGCGGCCATATCCGGGTCACGCTGCTGACGCGCCACCTGCCGATCGCCGTTCAGCACCGGCTGTATATCATCGTGCTGTTCGTCGGCGCGCTGTTCTTCGCATGGTGTTCCTACGCCGCATATACCAACGCGATCCGTTCCTACGGCATGAACGAACAGGAATGGGGGGTGATCCAGTTGCCCATCTGGCCGCTGAAATCGGCGATCGTCCTGGGCACGGCGCTGATCTCCGTTCAATACCTGCTGGACGCCATCCGCCACTGCTTCGTGACACGCGGATTATTGCCGCCGGCAGGAGAGGAACCATGAGCGGCATCGAAATCGGCCTCTTCGGGATCGTCGCCCTGGTCGTCTGCATCCTTTCGGGCATGAATGTGATGGTCGCGCTGGGCGTGGTCGGCACGGTCGGGCTGGGCGTGATCGCCGGGCCGAACGGCACGCTGGGCGTGCTGCGCGCCGTGTTCTACGACACGACGCACAGTTTCCATTTCAGTGTCATCCCCATGTTCCTAATGATGGGATTCTTTGCAATGCGCGCCGGCCTGGGCGAGGACCTGTTCGAGGCGGCGACCCGATGGCTTGGCGGCATGCGCGGCGGGCTCGCCATCGCCACAACGGGCGGCGCCGCCGCCTTCGGCGCGGCCTCGGGTTCCAGTATCGGCACCACCACGCTGTTCACCAGGCTGGCCCTGCCGGAAATGCTGGACCGGGGCTACGACCCCCGCCTCGCATCGGCGTCCATCGCCATTTCCGGGACCCTGGCGGTCATGATTCCGCCGTCCGCGCTCGTCGTGGTCTACGGCATCCTGACCGAATCCAGCATCGGCGCGCTGCTCATCGCCGGCGTCTTTCCGGGCCTCGTTTTTGCGTTCCTGCTAGGCCTGGCCACATGGTTATGGGTCCGCATCAACCCGGCGCTGGCGCCGCTCATTCCCAACACGTCCACCTTCAGGGAACGCATGTGGTCGCTGCGTCTCGCGGGGCCGCTGCTGCTGCTGATCATCGGGATCATCGGCGGCCTTTATGCCGGCGTATTCACCCCGACCGAAGCCGGGGCCATCGGCGCCCTGGCGACCTTCATCATGGCCATCATCCGCCAGCGGAGCATCCGCGGCATCGGCATCCCCAAAGTTGTCAGCGATACGGTCCAGACGACAGCCATGATCTTCGGAATCATCGTGACGGCGCTGGTCTTCTCCAAATTCCTGGCGCTCAGCGGCCTGGCGGGCGCCATCGGCGATTTCCTGACCACGGCCGATGTCAACCGCTGGGTCATCGTGTTGCTGGTGACGATCCTGTACCTGTTCCTCGGCATGATGATGGATGCACCGCCGCTGTTGGCGATCAGCCTGCCGATCACCCATCCGGTCATGATGGAGCTGGGATTCGACCCGATCTGGTTCGGTATCTATGTCGTCCTGCTATGCGAAATCGGCGCCGTAACGCCGCCGGTCGGCATCAACTGCTTCGTTGTCCAGGGGGCATCGGAAGGACGGGTCCGGCTGGAGGAAATCTTCAAGGGCCTGCTGCCGTATATCGGCGCCGGGCTGGTCATGCTGCTGATACTCTGCCTGTTCCCGCAATTGGCCCTGTACCTGCCCAATACCATGCGCGGCTGACCTGCCATCGGGTAATGCGGTGCGCCCGTCAGCCCGATACGCGGCGACCAAAAAAAGTCACAACCTGTCTTGACGCGGAATTCGCGAGTTATTATCTCCTCGGCTGAATTTAGCACTCTATGGTCTTGAGTGCTAAAATCCTGACAAACCGCATTTCGTGCCGGAAAGAGAGGAGGCAAATCCATGAAGTTCAGGCCATTGCACGACCGTGTCGTGGTCCGTCGAATTGACGAGGACGAGAAGACAGCCGGCGGGATCATCATTCCCGATACCGCCAAGGAAAAGCCGATGCAGGGCGAAATCATCGCGGTCGGGCCGGGCGCGCGGAACGACGCGGGTGATATCGTCGCGCCGGACGTGAAGGCGGGTGACCGGGTCCTGTTCGGGAAATGGTCCGGAACCGAAGTGAAGATTGACGGCGACGAACTGCTGATCATGAAGGAAAGCGATATCATGGGCGTACTGTCAGACGCGAAAGGCGTCTCGGCGGCGGCCTGACCGGAGAGGAAGCAAAAATGGCTGCAAAGGAAGTCAAGTTTTCAACCGACGCCCGCACACGGATGCTCAAGGGCGTCGATATTCTGGCGGATGCCGTCAAGGTCACGCTGGGGCCGAAGGGGCGCAATGTGGTGCTCGAGAAGTCGTTCGGCGCGCCGCGGATCACCAAGGACGGCGTGACGGTCGCCAAGGAAATCGAACTGAAGGACAAGTTCGAGAACATGGGCGCCCAGATGGTGCGCGAGGTAGCGAGCAAGACCAACGATGTCGCCGGTGACGGCACGACGACCGCCACGGTCCTGGCCCAGGCGATCGTGCGCGAGGGCGTGAAGGCGGTTGCCGCGGGAATCAACCCGATGGACCTGAAACGCGGCATCGACGTCGCGGTGGACGCGGTCGTCGCGGACCTGAAGAAGCGTTCGCGAAAAATCAGCTCCAACGGGGAAATCTCACAGGTCGGCACGATTTCGGCCAATGGAGATACCGAAATCGGCAGGATCCTGGCCGAGGCCATGCAGAAGGTCGGAAATGAAGGCGTCATCACGGTGGAAGAAGCCAAGAGCCTCGAAACCGAACTGGATGTCGTGGAAGGCATGCAGTTCGACCGCGGCTACCTGTCGCCCTATTTCGTGACCAATCCGGAGAAGATGCAGGTCCTGCTCGAGGAACCCTACATCCTGATCCACGAAGCGAAGCTGTCCAACCTGCAGGCGCTGCTGCCGGTGCTAGAGGCCATCGTGAAGACGGGCAAGCCGTTGCTGATCATCGCCGAGGATGTCGAGGGCGAGGCGCTGGCGACCCTGGTGGTCAACCGCCTGCGCGGCGGGTTGAAGGTCGCCGCCGTGAAGGCGCCGGGCTTCGGCGACCGCCGCAAGGCGATGCTGCAGGACGTCGCGGTCCTGACGGCGGGGCAGGTCGTTTCCGAGGAACTCGGCATCAAGCTGGAAAATGTCAGCCTGGACATGCTGGGCCGCGCCAAGCGCGTCGAGATCGACAAGGACAACAGCACCATTGTCGATGGCGCCGGCAGCAAGAAGGACATTGCGGCGCGCTGCGCCCAGATCCGCGCCCAGATCGAGGAAACCACCTCGGACTACGACCGCGAGAAGCTGCAGGAACGTCTGGCGAAACTGGCCGGCGGCGTCGCGGTCATCCGTGTCGGCGGTGCGACCGAAGTCGAAGTGAAGGAACGCAAGGACCGTGTCGACGATGCAATGAACGCAACCCGCGCGGCGGTCGAGGAAGGTATCGTCGCCGGCGGCGGGGTCGCGTTGCTGAAATCGATAAAGGCGCTGGATTCGCTGAAGGCGGCGAATGACGCCCAGCGCGTCGGCATCGACATCATCCGTCGCGCGATTCAGGCGCCCGCGAAGCAGATTGTCGAAAACGCCGGGGTCGATGGCGCTGTGGTCGCCGGAAAGCTTCTCGAATCGAATGAAGCGAACTGGGGCTATGACGCCCAGACAGGAACCTACGGCGACCTGGTGAAAGCGGGCATCATCGACCCGGCCAAGGTTGTCCGGACGGCGCTGCAGGATGCCGCATCCGTGGCCGGCCTGCTGATCACGACCGAGGCAATGATCGCCGAAAAGCCGGAACCGAAAACGGCGGCGCCGGCCATGCCCGATATGGGCGGCATGGATTTCTGATCCGCCGCGCGGAACCGAACCCGCATGAAGGGCCGCGTCGCAGGATGCGGCCCTTTTCTCTTCTTTTGTCAATCGTTATGCATCTTGCGCGGACTCTGCAATCCGGAAGCATTCTGCCAGCAGGCGCGTGCGGACCAGGCGGCACTGGTGGCCCGGCCCGGGCGATACAGCGGCGTTCGTCAGTTCGAACTGACATGCGATTCACGGCGCCGGGATGGCCAGAAGACGACATTTTCCCATAATTCCTTGTTAAAAAGGGACTCTTTGAAAAAACGACCAGAGCAGTATTTCCGCTATTTTGATGAATATCCTGATTGACGCCCGCGCCGGCTCGTATAATCTGGCGCGATTCAATTGCCATGGGAGGCGGCCTGTTATCCGGCCAGGCATTGCTTGTCCGCGGAACAGGGGTGTTCCCGTGGTTTCTGTTTTGGTTTGCCGCCTGGCGGCGGTCGGCGCGACCCGTCGGCTTCAGGAGAGTTCGTGATGGTTGAAGTCATCGTACGCAACAACGATGTGGATCAGGCGCTGCGCGTCCTGAAGAAGAAAATGCAGAAAGAAGGCATTTTCCGCGAAATGCGGCTGCGGGAAAATTATGAAAAGCCGTCCGAGCGACGGGCGCGCGACCAGGCGGAAGCCGTGCGGCGGCACCGCAAACTGATGCGCAAACGCATGGAACGCGAAGGTTACTAGATCAGATCGCCTTTTATCTGACGCAATAATTGCGTCAGATAAAAGGCGTGAATCTGCTCTATCACTTTAAATTAAAAGCAAATCGTGGTTTGCTGGACCGCCAAAGGCGGTTCCGGTCAGGTCGTTTTTGCCCGCGCTATTGCTTCCTCGATCATCCGCCTTGCCGTGCCGGCATCCATCCAGTCGCCGATCTTGACCCATTTGCCCGGCTCCAGATCCTTGTAGTGTTCAAAGAAATGCTGGATCTGCTGCAGGGTGATTTCCGGCAGGTCGGAAAAATTGTCGACGCCGTCATAGCGCCGGGTCAGGTGCGATGACGGCACCGCGATGATCTTTTCATCCAGGCCGGATTCGTCTTCCATGATCATCACGCCGATGGGCCGCGCGTTGATGACACAGCCGGGGACGAGCTGGCGGGTATTGCAGACCAGCACGTCGATGGGATCGCCGTCTTCCGACAATGTATGCGGAACGAAGCCGTAATTGCCCGGATAGGTCATCGGCGTATAGAGGAACCGGTCGACCACCAGCACACCGGCATCCTTGTCCAGTTCGTATTTGATCGGCTGTCCGCCGACCGGCACTTCGATCAGCACGTTCACGTCCGCCGGCGGGTTGTTGCCGATGGCGATGGATTCGATGCGCATGGCGTCGTTCCTTTTTTCAGATATCGGTGGCGACGCTTCAATTGGCGAAAAGCCGGATTTCGTCGAAATGGCCAAGTTTCTCAGCCTGGATGACATTTCGCAGGATGCCGCCGTATTGTTCGGGAATTTCCGAATAAGCTGTCAGCAACCCGGTCAGCGCCAGCCCCGTGGCGGGTTTGCCCGACAGACGCATCGCGGCGCGCGCCTGGCGAAACTGGGTATAGGCGTCATGCCTGTTGAGGTTGAGCATATAGGCCGCGACGCCGTGCCCCAGCGATTCGAACTGCATCACCCTGAACCCGACCGCCTTTTCCGGCGCGAGGCCAGGTGCGTCCGGGTCATAGGTCCGCATGCCGAACAGGTTGTTGCCGTGCCGGGCAAAGCGCGAGGTTCCCCAGCCGCTTTCCACCGCCGCCTGCGCCAGAACCAGCGAGGCCGGCACGACATCGACCCGCTGCTTCAGCGCGCCGATATCGCCGGGCTTGACGCCGTAACGTTCATACAGGTCCAGGGGAATGTCATCGGGCTTTTCCAGAACGACCTTGCGTTCGGCGCGGATGCGGTCGTTTTCCCGCGCAACCAGCGGCATCGCGACCCTGAAAAACGCCTGCTTTCGCTCATTCGCCGGCACCACCGACAGGTCGACATCGAACCGGTCGACGAAGGCCGGCGCAACCTGCCCGGTCCTGCGGATGTCGTCCAGCGAGACATCCCGTACCCGATGCAGCGCCATGCTGTCTTCCGGCGCGCGCAGGCCCCGCTCAACGCCCGTATACCAGTATAGCATAAAGGCGCAGGCCAGCACCGCCGCCAGAAAGGCCGGGCGGCCGGATTTCCGAAATCTCACTACGCTGCGCTGCAACATCATGCTTGCGACTTAGACGCTTCGTGTGGCGGAATCAAGGCGAGCAATCACCTATAGGCCGCGCCGCCAGTAGGGAACGTACTGGTTTACCGTTACCACACCGCCCGGCGCCATTTCTTCCAGCGCCGCCACCAGCCCGGCCCCAAGGCCCGCCGTGGCGGCCGCATGCTCGATCAGGAACAGGTGGTCGCCCGGATTGGCCTCATTGCGGTAGAGACGAATCCGCCCGTTTACGGCATCCTGCCAACCGGCGCGTTCCACCAGGCTGGCCTCGTCCATGCTCCGGCAGATCACCGCCGTCAGGCGCTTCGCACGTCCTTCCACCAGTTCGGTGACGCGGTCGCCGGGCCAGAGCTGCGGGCCGGTCATGCGGTAATGCCCCCGCACCGACCGGGTCACCCGCTTGGTCCAGATGCTCGAATTATCGTATCCGATGGCATTGTATTCGGGACAGTGCAGCACATCCGTCGATTCCAGATCATACAGGGCCATGTATCGCGGAAAGCCCGCGGTGCAGACATAGCGCTGCAACACCTCGAATCCCGGCACGGCGGCGCGTTCGGGAAGATGTTCGAGATCGTACCAGTCGTTGAATTCCTCCTCGTTCAGAGGCTGCGGTTCCATCAGCACGAATAAAATGCCCCTCGCCATCGTCTTTTCCCTCCCGATGTCACTATTCACGACCGAAGACTGCGCCCGATACGCCCGCGAGTCGACAGTGGCGATGCGTGGCGATAATGATTGCGGCCCATATATCTTCCCATTCTCAACCGGCAGGCACTCATGACAGACACACCCAACCGCATCACCGGGCGTTCCGCCTTCCTCGCCATCCTGAAGGACGAGGGGATCACCAGGCTGTTCGGTAATCCCGGCACCACCGAACTGCCGATCATGCATGCGCTGCGGGAACATGCCGACCTCGACTTTGTGCTGGCGCTGCAGGAAGCACTGGTCGTCGCGATGGCGGACGGGTATTCACGCGCGTCCGGCGAACTGGTCGCGGTCAATGTGCATGTGGCGCCCGGTCTCGGCAATGCGATGGGGTCGATCTATACCGCCAGGCGATCCAATACGCCGATGATCATCACCGCGGGACAGCAGGAGCAGGGCCACGGGCTGGAAGAACCGCTGCTCTACGATCCGCTGGTGCCGATTGCGACGCCGCTGGTCAAATGGGCGACCGAGGTGACGCGACTGGAGGACCTGCCGCAGATATTGCGCCGCGCGGCAAAGATCGCCACGACCGCACCGACGGGCCCGGTCTTCATCGCCCTGCCCGGCGATATACTGAACGCGGAAGCCGGTATCGACCTCGGCAAATCGACCCGGGTGGACACGCGCGCCCGGCCGTCGGACGAGGCGCTGGAAGGATTCGCCCGACGCATTCTTGCGGCCAAGAATCCGGCGATCATCGCCGGCGAGGAGATCGTCACCAGCGACGCCTTCACCGAAATCGCCGAATTCGCCGACGCGCTGGGCGCGCCCGCCTGGCAGCAGTCGATTGCCTATGGCTCGCATTACCCGTCCGAACACCGCGCCTTCATGGGGTCTGTGCTGCGCAATCAGGCGCAGGTGCGCAAGACGCTGGAGCCCTACGACCTGCTGGTCTTCGTCGGTTCCGACGTGCTGCGCATGTCGGTGTGGCAGGAAACCGACGCGATGCCGGCGGATATGCCGATCGTGCAGATCGGACTGAACGACTGGGAAATGGGCAAGGTCTATCATGCCGAAATCGCCCTGCGCGCGGATGTGAAGGAAACGCTGAAGGTCCTGACGCCGCTGGTGTCCAGGCTGGGCGGCGATGCGCACAGGGCGGTAGCGGAATCGCGCCTCGCCGCGCTGGCCGGCGCCAACTGGACGGCCAAGCGCGCCATCGCGGTGGAAAAGGCCAGGAGCAAGTCGGACAGCGTGCCGATCAATCCCGACTGGCTGATGATGACGATCACCGACACGATCCCGGCCGGCACGGTGGTCGTCGACGAGGGCATCACCAGTTCCGCGCGGCTGATGGATTTCCTGCCCTACCGGGACCGTCACGACTTTTTCGGCATGGTCAGCGGCGGCATCGGCTGGGCTGCGCCGGCAACTGTCGGTATCCAGTTGGCGCAGCCGGAGCGGCCCGTCGTCTCGATCATTGGCGACGGCAGCGCCATGTATTCGATCCAGGCTCTCTGGACGGCGGCGCACCTGAACCTGCCGATCACCTATGTCATCGCCAACAACCGGGGCTACCGGATCCTGAAACAGCGGCTTCTGTCGATGCATGACAATGACAACTTCGTCGGCATGGACATGACCGATCCGCCGATCGACTTCGTCGGGCTGGCGCGATCCCTGGGCATGAGTGCCGAACGCATCACCGAGCCGGGGAATTTCGCCGCGGCCCTTACCGCATCGATTGAAAGCCGGAAGCCCGGTTTGCTGGAGGTTATCGTCGAGGACTCGGTACGGTAAACCCTTGATTGAAGAGACTTTCATAGCCCTCCCCAATATGGTACAGTGATAAAAAACCAATCAATATCAATCTCTTAGGGAGGAACACGTATGGTATCGGTCAAGAAACTGCTGGCAGTCGCGGCTGTCGGTATCAGCTCGGGGCTGGTGGCGCCAATGGCCTCGGCGGAAATCCAGAAAATGGATTTCAAGGTTGTCGGCACATGGCACAACCTGCCGCCCGGTTACATGTTCGAGAAGCCGTTCTGGGACGAGCAGGTCTCCAAACTGTCCGGCGGCAAGATTACCGGCAAGATCAACGCCATCACCGAACTGGGCCTCAAGGGTTTTGAAACCCTGCGCCTGACAAAGATCGGCGTGTTCGACGTCGCCTTCGCATCATACGGCTACGTCGCGTCCGAAGCGCCGGAAATCGAAGGCGCCGATCTTTCCTCCGTCGCCAACAGCTTCGACGAAGCCTACAGGGTCATGAAGGCCTATGAGCCGAACGTGGCCGAGGTTGTCGAAAAGAAATACGGGCTGAAATACCTGTTCAGCTACCCGTTCCCCAGCCAGATGATCTTCTGCAGCAAGCCCGTGACGAAACTGGAAGATATCGCCGGCAAGAAGGTGCGCGTCTACGCCACCACACTGGGCGATTTCGTCGAGGGGCTCGGCGGAACCAGCGTGACGATAGCCTTTGCCGAAGTCGTCCCCGCCCTGCAGAAGGGCGTCGCGGATTGCGGCATCACCGGTTCGATGCCGGCTTATAACGCGAAGTGGCATGAAGTCATCACCCACGCGATGAAGGTGCGTGTCGGCATGGGCATGGCGATGATGGCGATGAACCTGAAAAAGTGGAATTCGCTCAATGCGGACACCCAGAAATTCTTTATCGATCAGTCCGCGCGGCTGGAAAAGGAAATGTGGGCCGCCATGGAAGCGGAGGATGACGAGGCGCTGCGCTGCCTGACCGGCAAGGGCGATTGCTCGCGCGGCCCTGGTGGTTCTGTCGTTATCACGGACCCGAGCCCTGCGGATACAGCGCTGCGTCAGAAGGTGCTCACGGATCACGTGCTGAAGAAATGGGCCGCACGCTGCTCCGAGGAATGCGTCAGGAACTGGAATGCGACGGCCGGCAAGGTGGTCGGCCTCACCGCTGCGAAATAGGAGTCGATCCCCGGGGGGGGGGGCGCGCCCCCCCCCCCCCGGTTGAAGAAATATTCAGTTCCTGTCCTTGCGAATTCATCTTTACATAACTAGTAATTTGGTTATATTTGCCGTATGAAAATCGATGAAACCTCCGCCGCCCGTTCCCTCTCCGCACTCGGCCATGAGGCGCGGTTACGCGTGTTTCGCCTGCTCGTGCGCGCCGGCGCCGATGGATTGAATGTCGGCGAAATCGGCAGCCATGTGGCGCTGCCCGCCTCGACGCTGGCGCATCACCTGTCGACGCTGGTGCAGGCCGGGCTGGTCCTCCAGGAACGCCAGGGCCGGGAAATCATCAATCGCGCCGATTATGCCGCAACGACGGCGCTGGTCGCGTTTCTCACCGACGAATGCTGCATCGGCGTCACCCTGACCGGAGATGCCGCTGCATGACCCAGTATCTTCCCCTTTTTTGCATTGAAATAACGGGAAAACCGGAGATATCGATATGAATGCGATTGCTGTCCGCCTGCGCACGCTCCCTGCATGGGCGAAATTCGACCGCGCCTGGCTGGCGACAGGGCTGATCCTGGCCGCCCTGTTTATTTTCGTGCCGGCGCAGGGCTGGACGAGCCTCCATTTTGCCGCCGGCAACCTGATGGAGACGGCGCCTTACCTGCTGCTGTCCATTGGCATCGCCGCCTATGCCGGCGCCACCGGCGCGGACAACCTGATCGCCCGTGTCTTCACCGGCAATCCCGTCTCGATGATTTTTCTCGCAGCGGCCTTCGGCGGGTTGTCGCCGTTCTGTTCCTGCGGCGTCATTCCCCTGATCGCGGCGCTGCTGGCGATGGGCGTGCCGCTGGCGCCGGTGATGGCGTTCTGGCTTGCCTCGCCGGTCATCGACCCGTCGAGTTTCGTGCTGACCGCCGGCGTGCTGGGCATGGATTTCGCCGTTGCGAAAACGATAACCGCGATCGCGCTCGGCCTGTTTGGCGGCTTCGGCGTGTATGTGCTGGCGAAGGCCGGACGGCTGGTCGATCCGTTGCGCGAAGGCGTCGGCAATGGCAGTTGCGGCGGGGCCGCGGTGCGCGCGCCGAAGCCGGTCGTCTGGAAATTCTGGCGCGACGAGGCGCGGGTGTCCCGGTTTGGCCGCGACGCGCTGAAAACCACCCTGTTCCTCGGCAAGTGGCTGACCCTCGCCTTCGTGCTGGAAAGCCTGATGCTGGCCTATGTGCCGGCCGAATGGATCACCCAGGCGCTGGGCGGAAACGGGATCGGGCCGGTCGCCACCGCGACAATCGTCGGCATCCCCGCCTATCTGAACGGCTACGCGGCGCTGCCGCTGGTATCCGGGCTCATCGAGCAGGGCATGCTACCCGGCGCCGGCATGGCCTTCCTTGTCGCCGGCGGCGTGACCAGCATTCCGGCCGCCATCGCCGTCTTCGCGCTGGTCAAGAAACCGGTCTTCGCGCTCTACATCGCATTTGCGCTCAGCGGCTCCTTCGCTTCGGGCCTGCTGTATCAACTCTGGCTCGCCTGATTTATAGATGGTGTAACTGGCTTCTGGCCAGGTTTGAGTATCGTAGTGGTCATCCCTCACAATGATGATGTTGAACGGAGTCAGGCATTGGGCCTGCCCCAAGCATCCAGGGAGGGATGACCATGGAGAATTATGTCGGAATAGACGTCTCGCTGGAAGCATCAAGTATATGTGTTGTTGACGGATCGGGTGCGGTTTTGCAGGAAGGCAAGGTTTTTAGTGATCCGGAACCGCTGATCGCCTGGCTTTCCGGCCTTGAGGGTTCGGTGGTTCCCAAAAACGACGGTGCAGACCTGCATCGTTCACCTGATCCGCAACTCGCTTGCCTTCGTGTCGTGGAAGGATCGCAAGAAGATCATGCCCGACATCCGGGCGATCTACCGCGCTGAGACCGCCGAGGCGGCAGCGGCCAGGCTGGACGAGTTCGAGGCCAGGTGGGGCACGCAGTA
>JBBDQU010000034.1 GCA_040905865.1 Alphaproteobacteria bacterium | reverse complement strand
CCAAGAAGCACGATCAAATCGTCACCCGCAAGAGCGGTCAGACCGGACGGCTACGCTATGGCGAACGCGTCTTTCATATCGATTGCAGCCGGACAACGGGACCGGTGCCGATGACGATGCGGGATCATGGCAATCGCCGCGAGCTTGGCGCCGAGGTCATCATGGACACCTATCTGGCGGCGGCCTGCGACTATTTCATCGGGCATGGCGGATCGAATGTCGCCTGCATGGTCGCCTGTCTGAAACGATGGCCCGACGGCACGCTTCACCTGCTGGACGATAACGTCAAGACACGCCGCAACTGGCTGCTGCACGACTGGTAGCGGCTATTCCTTGCCGCCATACAGCGTATCGGGATCGATTTCCGGTTCGGCAATCGTCACCAGTTCGCCATCCCGGACGGCCTGGAAAAAACAGCTCCGGCGGCCGGTATGGCAGGCGACGCCGGTCTGGTCGACCAGCAGCAGCAGGGTATCGGCGTCGCAGTCGACCCGCAATTCGACGAGCCGCTGCGTCTGTCCCGAACTTTCGCCCTTGCGCCACAGCGAGCGCCGCGACCGCGACCAGTAACAGACCTGGCCGGTCGAGAGGGTTTCCGCCAGCGAATCCGCATTCATCCACGCCATCATCAACACCTCGCCGGTGTCGTGCTGCTGTGCGATGGCGGGGACGAGCCCGTTCGAATCGAATGTAATGGCGTCGATAACGCTTGCTGCTGTCATGGTTTTCCGTGCCCTCAGGCGGCGCTGTACCGGTCAAGGCCAGCGGACAGGTCGTCGATCAGGTCGTCGATATCCTCCAGGCCGACATGGATCCGCATGGTCTGGCCGCCGGGTTCCCAGGTGGTGGCGGTCCGGTTGGCGGCCGGCGAATTCGGCAGCAGCAGGCTTTCATAGCCGCCCCAGCTGGCCCCCATGCCATAGAATTTCAGAGTATCCAGCAGCGCGGAAAGCCTGGCCCGCGACGGGTCCTTCAGCACGAAACCGAAGAGCCCGCTGGCCCCCGTGAAATCGCGTTTCCACAATGCGTGCCCGGGATTGCCGGGCAGGCCGGGATGCATGACGGTGATGACTTGCGGGTGCGATTCCAGCCAGCGGGCCATTTTCAGCCCGTTGTCGTGGTGCCGGTCCATGCGCACGCCGATGGTCCGCAATCCGCGCAGCGCCAGATAGACGTCGTCAGGACCGGCGCAGAGGCCGAAACTGCCGGCCGATTCGTGCACCTGCGCATAGGTTTTTTCGTTGCAGGCGATGGTGCCCATCATGACGTCGGAATGGCCGACGATGTATTTGGTCGCCGCCTGTACGGAAATATCGACCCCGTGATCGAGCGGCTTGTAGAAATAGCCGCCGCTCCAGGTGTTATCCATGACGACGAGTACGTCGCGGGCATGCGCCGCCCTGACGATGGCCGGAATGTCCTGAACCTCGAAGGTCTGCGAACCGGGGCTTTCGGTCCAGATCAGTTTCGTGTTGTCGCGGATAAGCCCGGCGATGTCCGCCCCGATGGCGGGGTCGTAGAATTCCGCTTCGATGCCGAATTTCTTCAGCACCTTGTTGGAAAAATTCCGGGTCGGCGCATAGGTGCTGTCGGTGATCAGGATATGGTCGCCCGCTTCGGTCAGGGCGCTCAGCGTCATGGTGATGGCGGCGAGGCCCGACGGCGCGATTACCGTGCCGTGCGCCCGTTCCAGCGCCGTCATGGCTTCCTCGAGGGCGAAGGTGGTCGGTGTGCCGCGGCGGCCGTATCGGACTTTCGCGTTCGACCTGTCGAGGAATGCCTCATAGGTCCGCGTGAGAACCGTTGACGCGTGATAGACAGGCGGATTGACGATCCCGAGATTATCGTAGGGATGATTACCGCTATGGGTGACGATCGTGTTGTCTTTCATGTGCCTGCCGTTATTGTAGCGTTGCGGGTTTAAACGGGGCGCGCGACCGCGACCGTCCCCAGGATGGTTGTATGAAGTGATAGCACCCGCATTTTCATTGGAGCAAGCGAGACATTTGAGATGATTGAAAGAGTCGACTGCGTCGTCATCGGTGCCGGCGTCGTGGGGCTGGCGACGGCACGCGCCCTGGCAATGGCGGGCCGCGAGGTAATCGTTCTGGAATCGGCCGATATGATCGGAACCGGAACAAGTTCCCGCAACAGCGAGGTCATCCACGCCGGTATTTACTATGCGCCAGGCAGCCTGAAGGCGAAGTACTGCGTCGCGGGCAAGAACATGCTGTACCGCTATTGCGATGAGCACGGGATTGAGCACCGGCGCTGCGGCAAACTGATTGTCGCGACCTCCGAAGACCAGATCGAGACGTTCGAGGGTATCCGTAAACGGGCTGCGGAATGCGGTGTAACCGACCTCAAGATGCTCAGCGCCGCAGATGCGAAGGCGATGGAACCGGAGTTATCCTGTGTTGCGGCGCTGATTTCGCCATCGACGGGGATTATCGATTCCCACGGGCTGATGCTCGAATTGCAGGGTGACGCGGAAGAGCATGGCGCCATGCTGGCCTTCCTCAGTCCGGTGACGGGCGGTGAAATTCGCGATGACGGGATACTGCTTCATGTGGGCGGCGCCGACCCGATGCAGTTGTTATGCCGCAGCGTCATCAACAGTGCGGGGCTTCATGCGACGGATATCGCCGGCAAGATTGCCGGGATGCCGCAGGATCTGGTGCCGAAGACCTATTACACCAAGGGCAATTACTACGCGCTGATCGGCAAAAGCCCGTTCAGCCGGCTGGTGTATCCGGCCCCGACGACAGAATTTCTTGGCGTTCATATCTCCATCGATATGGGCGGGCAGGCGCGGTTCGGACCGGATGTCGAGCAGTCGCCGGTGATCGATTACGACGTCGATCCGGGTCGCGCGGATGGCTTCTATGATTCTGTCCGTCGGTACTGGCCGGGTCTGAAGGATGGCGCTTTGCAGCCTTCGTATTCCGGGATACGGCCGCGCATTACGGCGCCGGGCGAGCCGCTTGCGGATTTCCTGATCCAGGGGCCGCGGGATCACGGCATTACCGGCCTGGTCAACCTGTTCGGGATCGAATCCCCGGGCCTGACCAGTTCCATGCCGATTGCGGATCACGTTGCGGCGTTGTTGCGCGGCAGCAACTGAGTTTCCATCCGGACAAAATGAAGCCGCCCGGACGTTTCCACCCGGGCGGCCTTTTTTGTGACGACCTGCCCGCCTACTGGAAGATTTTCTCGACCATCATGTTCGGGATTACCAGCGCGATCATCGGGAAGAGCAGCACAAGGATCAGTACGATACCGTCCGTACACAGGAATGGTATCGCGCCCTTCATGACCTTGGTGACAGGCACCCCGGTTGTACCGCTGACCGCGAAGAGATTCAGCCCGACCGGTGGAATGACGCCACCCATTTCGATGCAGAGCGCGACCATGATGCCGAGATGGATCGGATCGACGCCCAGGGCCAACGCGACCGGGAAGAAAATCGGCACGGTCAGGACGATCAGCGCTACACCGGTCAGGAACATGGACAGGACCAGCAGCACGCCGAGGACGACCAGCAGGAAGCCCATTTGCGACAGGCCCAGTTCACCGACCCAGTTGGCCAGATCCTGCGGCCAGCCCTTGTTCGCCAGAAGGAACTGGAAGACGCCGACGCAACCGAGCAGGAAGAACACGACCGCGGTCAGGTTGGTCGACCGGATAGTGACCGGCATCAGTTCCTTGAGGAACTCGCCGCGTTTGAACAGGATACCATATATCAGTGCATAGCCGCATGCGGCCGCGCCGGCTTCCGTCGGGGTAAACAACCCGCCATACAACCCGCCGAGGATAATAACAGGCATCAAAAGCGCGGGCCATGCTTCCCAAAGGGCCTCGCCGAGATACCGCCAGTTGAACATACCCTTGGGCAGCTTCATGTAGAACGACATCAGGACGATGATGGCCGCATCGCTGAGCGCGAGCATGACGCCGGGCAGGAATCCCGCGAAGAACAGTTCGACAATCGAACTTTCCGTCACGATACCGAACAGGATCAGCGTGATGCTGGGCGGAATCAGAATGGCGATACCGCCGCCGCAGGCTATGATCCCCGTCGCCATCCAGACCGGATAGCCGCGCTTGATCATTTCCGGAAAGGCGATGACGCCCATTGCGGCCGACATTGCCGTACTGGAGCCGGAGATGGCGCCGAAAAGAACCGCCGCCAGCAGTGTTGCATAGGCGAACCCGCCGGGCAGCCAGCCGATCAGGGCGTCCGCCAGCTTGAACAGCTTGCTGATCAGGCCGGTGCGTTCCATCAGGAAGCCGGCATAAATGAAGAACGGAATCGCCATCAGCGTATAATTGTTGACGAAGCTGAAGAACGACCGGAACAGCGCCACCGGCGATATGATCGGATCGGCCGTAATAACCAGGATCACCGCTGCCGCCAATGCGATACCGATAGGCGCACCGGCTATCAGCAGGGTAATCAGCCCCCCCGTAAGCAGACCCATATTTGTTAGCCTCCCTTAAAGCCGCACCATCTACCCGGGTGCGGTATTTTTTGTTTATACTTCGATGCCTTCCTCGACCGGCGCCCACGGAAATACCGTTTTTCCGCGTACGGCCTGTATATCCTGATACAACTGGAACAGTGTTGTCAGGGCCATCAGGGCGAAGGCAATGACAAGGCACAGCATGAACGGCCAGAGTTCCACGACCATGCTCTGGCTTTTTCGGCCCAGCATATACATGCGTTCCACGGTCGGGATTCCCCACCATGCAAAGCAGGTGAACAGGGTCAGGTTGATCGCCGTCACGAAGGTGCGAACCGAAAGGACGAGTGTTTCATAGCCCTTGGCACGGAGCAGGTCCATTGCCGCACTCATGGCCAGATGCGAGCGGCGGGCCTGGGTTACGGCGCAGAAAATGAATACCGCGGCGACCGTATAATAGGTGACGGCATCCTGTCCCCAGTGGAATACGGTGCCTAAAATATAGCGGCGGACAATCTCTGTAATTGCGAGGATGGTTGACCCGAGCAGAACGAACGCGGCGCAGTTGGCAACAATGACGTCGAGAAAGTACCGCACGCCACGGTAGGTCTTGTCGATGGCAGCTTCCATGATAAACCTGCTGAAAATGAGGATAACAAAAGGTCACAATCGGATTGCGACCGCTATCTCTGTCCGGGCAGACAAGCTGCGAGCGGTACCGGGATGCCCCCGAGTACCGCCCACATCCTGTCTTGCAGGTTTAATTCTTGCCGGATTTTGCCGCAGCGCCTCTGGCCTTTTCAGCCTCCTTGTCGATCTTCTGGTACTTCGTGAACCAGTGCGCCATCGCCTCACAATCCGTCTTTTCAAGCGGATCGCTGCCCATCGGGTTTGCCTCAACAGCGGCCTTGGCTTCCATCCGGAACGTATCGACCCACTCGTGGGCGTCTTCCGGCGTGTTTTCCTTCAGCCATTCGACGGTACCGTTCCCCAGCTTGTCGGCCAGGGCCTTCTGCTCGGCCTCGCTGGCGAGATAAATGCCGGGCTTGGACGGGTCCGAAGTCGAGTACTTGTCAAGCAGGCGCTTGTCGTTGCACCAGTTCAACTGCTTTTCGAACGGCAGCATGTCGTTCTCGACCGTATCGGCAATGACTTTCTGCGTATCCTCGCTCAGCGAATTCCACCATTTGGCGCTGGCGCCGATCCAGTAGTAATCGCCGACGATGCCGTTGATGCCGGCAACCGTGAAGTACGGCGCCTGATCTTTCACGACATTGAAGCCGCCGAGGCTGGTCAGCAGGCCGTCGATAACGCCGGTCTGCAGGGCCGGCGGAACGTCGCCGAAGGCCATGGTGGTCGGATTCGCGCCCCAAGCGGACAGCGCGGCGTTTTCCGCCGGGCCCATGCTGCGGAGCTTCTTGCCGGCGAAATCTTCCGGCTTCAGCAGGCGGCTACCGGAACCGGCTCCGATGAACATGCTCATGTGGCCATAGCCGAGCGTCTTGATGTCATGCAGCTTTTCCAGACGCTCCTTCAGCATCTTGACCGTCTTGAAATTGCCGATTTCGTTGATCGCGCCCGGCGTCGAAAGATTCATCGGACCGACGACGACGTTCATGTACGGCTCGACCTGTCCGGCTTTACCAAACTGGCCCCAAACCATTTCAAGGTTACCCTCGGTCATGGCTTCCATGGCTTCGGGAATATTGTACAGCGCGCCGGCATAGTAGGTCTGCACCCTGCTGCCGGGGAGGCGTTCTTCGATCAATTCCTTGAATCGCTCCTTCGCAATGGCGGCCGGATGGGGCGGGCCCGTAAGGTCGCTTGCGAAACGGATAGTTACCTTGTCCAGAGCCGATGCCGTCGAAGCCAGCCCCGTTAAAGCGACACTGACTGCTGCGGCTGCAAGGCCGAAACGGATCAGACCGCGTCCATTGTTAAAACGCATATTTTTCCTCCCTGAATTAATGCTGGATTGCTTTTCCGGACCGCATGACTTACCGGACCGGAGATCTTGAGAAAATATTACCGTTTTTTGAAAGGCCTAGCAAGCCCCGAGGGAAAGATGCCAGGGCCCCGAACTCAGGTTAACGCTGTTTACGTGTTTCCGTTGGCGTGATTC
>JBBDQU010000033.1 GCA_040905865.1 Alphaproteobacteria bacterium | reverse complement strand
CGTTCTTGTCCTCGATGAAATCGCCGAGATGGCTGTCCTCCTCGTCGCCGATCGGCGTTTCGAGACTGATCGGCTCCTTGGCAATCTTCAGGACCTTGCGGACTTTTTCCAGCGGCATGTGCAGCTTGATCGCCAGTTCCTCGGGAACCGGCTCGCGACCGATTTCGTGCAGCATCTGGCGCGAGGTGCGGACCAGCTTGTTGATCGTTTCGATCATATGCACCGGGATACGGATGGTGCGCGCCTGATCGGCGATCGACCGGGTGATCGCCTGGCGGATCCACCATGTCGCATAGGTCGAGAACTTGTAGCCGCGGCGGTATTCGAACTTGTCGACCGCCTTCATCAACCCGATATTGCCTTCCTGGATCAGGTCGAGAAACTGCAGCCCGCGATTGGTGTATTTCTTGGCAATCGAAATCACCAGCCGCAGGTTGGCTTCGACCATTTCCTTCTTGGCGCGGGCGGCTTCGCGTTCGCCCTGCTGCACGGTCTGCACGATGCGGCGGAATTCGCCCATCGGCATATTGGCCTCGGTCGCGATTTCGACGATGGCGGCGCGCAGTTCCTTGATTTCGTCGCGATGCCTGGTCGCGAACTCCTTCCAGCCCTTGGCCTTGACCCGCGAGACCGCGTTCAGCCAGTGCGGATCCATTTCATGGCCGTAATAGCGCTGCAGGAAATCCTCCCGCTTCACGCCGCAATTCATCGACAGGCGCATCAGCCGCCCTTCGAGCCCGGTCAGCTTCTTGCTGTATCCGTAAAGCTGATGCATCAACTGCTCGATCTTGGCGTTGTTCAGGCGAACCTGTTCCATCGACTCCAGCAGGTCCTTGCGGTGCCGCTCATAGGTCCGCTCGGTCGATTTCGAAACCGCCTCGCCCTTTTGCAGCGCGGCCAGCCGCTTGTCCTGCGCCCGGTGCAGTTTCAGGTAGGCCGTGGATATCCTTTCGAACCGCTCGAGGACTTCCGGCTTCAGCGCCTGCTCCATCGCCGCCAGCGAGAGCGACGCTTCTTCCTCGTCGTCATCGTCATCGTCATCGTCGCTGTCGTCGTCATCTTCGTCGTCGTCGCTATCCGCGGCGGCCGGCAGGACCGCGCCATTGACGGGGGAGACGATGCCGTCGCTGTCAGGACCGCCGCCATAGGTCGCGTCCAGGTCGATGACATCGCGCAGCAGCATTTTCCCTTCCATCAGCGCATCGTGCCAATGGGTGATCGCCTGCATGGTCAGCGGGCTTTCGCACAGCGCGCCGATCATTTTCTCGCGGCCGGCCTCAATCCGTTTGGCGATGGCGATTTCGCCTTCGCGAGACAGCAGTTCCACACTGCCCATTTCGCGCAGATACATGCGGACGGGATCATCGGTCCGGCCGATTTCATCGTCCTGAAGATTGCCGGCTATGCGGCCGGATTCTTCCAGTGAATCCGACGCCTTGTCGCCGGACTCTTCGGTCTCTTCGCCATCGACGACATTGATGCCCATTTCGGAGAGCATGGTCATTGTGTCTTCGATCTGCTCGGAAGACACCTGATCCTGCGGCAGAATCGCGTTCAGTTCATCAATCGAGATGTAGCCGCGTTCCTTGGCCTTCGCCAGAAGCTTCTTCACTTCCTGGCCCAGTCCGTCCATCAGCGGTCCGTCAGTGGTTTCTTCCACGATCTCCGGTGCCTGAACCTGCGATGTCGTCGCTTTCGTTGCCATCCAGTACTATCTCCACCTTATGCGGCCTGCCATAGCCAGGAACTGGCAGGTCTGGTGCGCCGTTGTCGGCCTATTCATCTATATCGGCAAGCAGTCGATCGCTTTCAATCGCGTCGCGCCTCGCCGCAAATACCCTCGCCTCATCTTCCACCGATGCGGATTCCGCAGCAGTCCGGCCCAGCGCCGCGACTTCGCTTTTAAGACGTTCCTGCACCCGTCGGCCGATCAAATGTCCCAGCCCCTCCCGCGCGCCCTCTACCGTTGCGCCGGGCGCGGCAAAAGGCGCCAAAACATATACCTGCCGTTCCAGAACACCTTCAAGCAGGCGCTCCTCGCCACTTTGGTGGAAATGGGCTTTTATTGCGGCGAAATCAAGGTCTATACGCTCAGCAAACAGGTTTTGAAGCCGCTGGAGGACTTTGTCAAGATCAGGGTCAAAAGTCAGGGCGCCGAGCGCCTCGGCGAATTCGTCCCGCAATGCGGGGTGATTGATCATTGCCGCAAGAACCGCCTGCTGCGCGCGCCGGTTCATTCCCCCCAGGTTGCGCCGCAGTCCGGCGCCGCTGCCACGATGCGCCGCCGGCGCGCCCCGCACGCCCTGGCCGCTGCGTCTTTGCCGGAAGACCGCCCACAACCGGTCGCGGAACATGGCCCTGTAATATTCCTGCACCGTCGCATCGGCGATCGCATCGGCCCGTTTCATCAGCCGCGCCTGAAGGTCCGCGCGCCGTTCCGGAGTATCCGGCGCGACGGCGCCCGCTTCGATATCCCAGACAACATCGGAAAGGGGGCGCGCCGCCTCAAGCACCTGGCGCATGGCGCCGACGCCCTGCCGCGCCACAAGGCTGTCCGGGTCGTCGCCGGCGGGAAGCATCGCGAAACGCAGCGATTTGCCCGGCTGCAACAACTGCAGCGCCCGTTCCGCGCCCCGCCCTGCCGCGCGCTGGCCGGCGGTATCGCCGTCGAAGCACAGCACCGGCTCCGGGGCAAGCTGCCACAGCGCCCTGATCTGGTCCTCGGTCAGCGCTGTCCCCAACGGGGCAACTGCCGATTCGATGCCGGCCTGCGACAGGGCAATGACGTCCATATAGCCCTCCGTCACGACGATCTGCCCGGATTCGAAACTGGCCTTGCGCGCATTGGCGTAGTTATAGAGCGTGCGCCCCTTGTCAAACAGCGCGGTATCCGGGGAGTTGATGTATTTCGCGGCCCTGGCGTCGCCCATCATCCTGCCGCCGAAGGCGATGACCCGGTTCTGCCGGTCTGTAATCGGAAACATTACCCGGTCGCGAAAGAAGGGATAGGGCGCGCGGCCATCATCCGGACGCCGCAGCAGCCCCGCCTCGAGCATCGCCATCTCCGACGCGCCGGCGGCCTTCAGCGCGGCCTGTATCCCGCCGCCGCCATCGGGCGCGAATCCCAGCCGGAAGCGGCGGAGCGTTTCCTCGCGCAGCCCGCGCTCCCGCAGGTAATCCAGCGCCCCCCGGCCCGCCGGCGCGCGAAGCTGCGCCTCGTACCATGCGCAGGCGGTTTCCATGACCTCGTGCAGTCCCGCCTGACGCTGCGCCTGTTCGCGCGCTTCCGGCGTTTCCACCGGAATTTCCAGCCCCGCATCATTCGCCAGCTGTTCCACCGCTTCGGGAAAGGAAAGGCCGCTGGTGTTCATCACGAAGGAAATCACGTCGCCATGCGCACCGCAGCCAAAACAGTGATAGAAGCCCTTTTCCTCGTTGACCGTGAAGGAGGGCGATTTTTCGTTGTGGAACGGGCACAGGCCTATGTGTTCCCGGCCCTTGCGGGTCAGCCTGACCCGTTTGGACACCACATCCACCAGCCCCGTACGGGCGCGGATATCCTCCAGCAGTCGATTAGGAAACGCCATAATCCCGGACCTGCCTCGTCAGCGTTCATTTCAAGATCATAGCAGGCCCGAACCGCCAGCGGGCAACGTAAAGTCGCCGGTCAGCCCAGGCGTTTCTTGGCGATAGCGCCGGCCTTGCCAAAATCCATCTGCCCGGCATGGCGTTCGCGCAACGCCGCCATCACCTTGCCCATCCATTTCAGACCGTCAGCGCCGGTTTCGGCGATAACGCCGTCAACCGCCGCCTCGATTTCGGCGTCGTCCAACTGGCGCGGCAGAAACCGTTCGATGATCGCGATTTCGTCGCGCTCCTGCTGGGCCAGTTCGGGGCGATTGCCTTTTTCATACATGGCGATGCTGTCATGGCGCTGCTTCACCATTGTCTGGAGCATCGCCATGATTTCAGCGTCGCCCGCCTCGGCGGCGTCGTTGCCGCGGACCGCGATGTCCTTCTCCTTCAACGCGGCCCGTATCAGCCGAATCGTGGAGATGGCGCATTTGTCCTGCGCCTTCATCGCTTCCTTCAATGCGTCGTTCAGCGCTTCGCGCACCGTTCAACACCCCTCGTTATTGACCACGTTCTGGGACGTGAAGTGGGACGGTAAACGATCACAATCCAGTTGGCAACTTGGCAGAAATTTGCAAGTTATTGATTTTAAACAAACAATTTAATGGAAATACCTTGACCACAGGCCGCGATTTGCTTAGAACACCGACCAACTGAACATCCGCAACCGGCGCGAAATTGCCTGTCCGGGCAAAGCTTCGTGGCGAATCAGCGTTATACGTCCCGTCAACCCTCACACGAGCGCGGTTACCCCTATGCCGACACAGATACCGACGTCCGCCACGCCGCCGGAAGGCAGCACGGCAGCGTTGATTCTGGCCGATGGCGGCATCTTCTGGGGTTACGGCATCGGCGCCGAGGGTCAGGCCGGCGGTGAAATCTGCTTCAACACCTCGATAACCGGATATCAGGAAACGATGACCGACCCGTCCTATGCGGGGCAGATCATCGCCTTTACATTCCCGCATATCGGCAATATCGGCGCCAATCCGGACGATATCGAGACCATCACCCCTGCGGTGCGGGGCTGCGTGTTGCGGGCCGCGATTACCGAGCCGTCCAGTTTTCGCGCGACCCAGAATTTCGACGCCTGGATGCGCAACCATGGCCTGGTGGGGATCACCGGGGTGGATACAAGGCGGCTGACCCGGCGAATCCGCGACCTGGGCGCGCAGCAGGGCATCGTCGTGCACGCCCCCTCGGGAAAATTCGATATCGCCGCCGCCCGGACCGAGGCGTCCCGCTGGCCTGGGCTGGAGGGCATGGACCTGGCCAAAACGGTCAGTTGCACCCAGACCTATTCCTGGAACGAAACGCGCTGGGCGCTGGGCCAGGGTTACGGACGGCTGGAAAACCCGCGCTACAGGGTCGTCGCGGTCGATTATGGCGCCAAGCGCAATATCCTGCGCTGCCTTGCCAGCCTGGGCTGCGACGTGACCGTCGTGCCGGCATCGGCAACGCATGAGGAAATCCTGCGGCACAAGCCGGACGGCGTGTTCCTGTCGAACGGACCGGGCGACCCGGCGGCGACCGGGGAATACGCCGTGCCGGCCATTAGGGGCGTGATCGATTCCGGCACGCCGGTCTTCGGTATCTGCCTTGGTCATCAGTTACTGGCGCTGGCGCTGGGCGCGCGGACCGAGAAGATGCATCACGGCCATCGCGGCGCCAACCATCCGGTCCAGGACCTGCAGACCGGCAAGGTGGAAATCACCAGCCAGAACCACGGCTTCGTCGTCGATCCGGTCTCGCTGCCGGCCAGTGTCGAAATCACCCATAAATCCCTGTTCGACGGCACGGTGGAAGGCATCCGGGTGAAAGACCGCCCGATCTTCAGCGTCCAGCATCACCCCGAAGCATCGCCGGGGCCGCAGGACAGCCACTACCTGTTTGACCGCTTCGTGACGATGATGGACGAGAACCGCTGAGCCATGCCGAAACGCACCGACATCAAATCCATCCTCATCATCGGCGCCGGGCCGATTGTCATCGGGCAGGCCTGCGAATTCGATTATTCCGGCACCCAGGCCTGCCGCGCGCTGAAGGACGAAGGCTACCGGGTCATCCTGGCCAATTCGAACCCGGCGACGATCATGACCGACCCGGGGCTGGCGGACGCGACCTATGTGGAGCCGATCACGCCGGACATGGTGCGCCGCATCATCGAACGCGAACGGCCCGACGCGCTGCTGCCGACCATGGGCGGGCAGACCGGGTTGAATACGGCGATGGCGCTGCTCGCCGACGGCACGCTGGAACGGCTGGGCGTGGAACTGATCGGCGCCAACGGCGAATCGATCGACAAGGCGGAGGACCGGCAGAAATTCCGTGTGGCGATGGAAAAAATCGGGCTCGAATGCCCGCGGTCGACGGTCGTGCACGACATGCCGGGCGCCCTGGAGGCGCTGGAATATGTCGGCCTGCCGACGATCATCCGGCCGTCCTTCACGATGGGCGGCACCGGCGGCGGGATCGCCTATAACAAGCAGGAATTCGCCGAGCTGATCGAAGGCGGGCTGCGCGCCTCGCCGACCAAAGAAGTGCTGGTCGAGGAATCGGTGCTGGGCTGGAAGGAATACGAGATGGAGGTCGTCCGCGACAGGGCGGACAACTGTATCATCGTATGCTCCATCGAAAACATCGATCCCATGGGCATCCATACCGGCGATTCGATCACGGTCGCGCCGGCGCTGACCCTGACCGACAAGGAATACCAGATCATGCGCAACGCCTCGATCGCGTGCCTGCGCGAGATCGGGGTCGATACCGGCGGCTCGAACGTGCAGTTCGCGGTCAGTCCCGAAACCGGGCGGTTGCTGGTAATCGAAATGAACCCGCGCGTGTCGCGCTCCTCAGCGCTGGCGTCGAAGGCGACCGGCTTTCCCATCGCCAAGGTCGCCGCGAAACTGGCGGTCGGGTACACGCTGGATGAAATCGACAACGACATCACCAGGGTCACCCCGGCGAGTTTCGAGCCGACCATCGACTATGTCGTCACCAAGATTCCCCGCTTCACCTTCGAGAAATTTCCCGGCGCGGAACCGCTGCTGTCGACGTCGATGAAATCGGTCGGCGAGGCCATGTCGATCGGCCGCACCTTCCCGGAGAGCCTGCAGAAGGCCCTGCGTTCCATGGAAACCGGGCTGAACGGGCTGAACGAGGTGGAAATCGAGGGCGCCCATGACGGCGACCCGGATGCGGTTCGCGCGGCCCTGTCGAAACCGGTGCCCGACCGGCTGCTGATTGTCGCGCAGGCGTTCCGGCACGGGCTGACGGTCGACCAGATCTACAGCGCCTGCAAGATCGACAAATGGTTCCTGCGCCAGATACAGGGGCTTGTGGAAACGGAAGAATCCGTCCGCCGCGACGGGCTGCCCGACAATTACCTCGGCATGCTGCGGCTAAAATCCCAGGGATTCGCCGATGCGCGCCTGGCGGAACTGACCGGGCTGAGCGAGGCCGAGGTCACCGCGCGGCGCAGCGCCCTATCCGTGTTCCCGGCCTACAAGCGGATCGACACCTGCGCCGCCGAATTTCCCGCGCTGACGCCCTATATGTACTCGAGCTATGAAGGCGACGGCAGCGGCCCGCCGGAATGCGAAGCGGAACCCACCGACCGCGCCAAGGTGCTGGTGCTGGGCGGCGGCCCCAACCGGATCGGCCAGGGAATCGAATTCGACTATTGCTGTGTCCATGCGGTCTTCGCGCTGTCGGAAGCGGGCTATGAGACCATCATGGTGAACTGCAACCCCGAAACCGTCTCCACCGATTACGATACCGCCGACCGGCTGTATTTCGAACCGCTGACCGCGGAGGATGTGCTGGCGGTGATCCGCACCGAACAGCAGAAGGGCGCCTTTCACGGCGTCATCGTCCAGTTCGGCGGGCAGACGCCGCTGAAGCTGGCGGCGGCGCTGGCGGAAGCCGGGGTGCCGATCCTCGGCACCGCGCCGGATTCCATCGACCTTGCCGAGGATCGGGAACGATTCCAGAAGCTGCTCCAGAAACTGAAACTGCGCCAGCCGCCGAACGGGACCGCAACCTCGCTGGCGCAGGCGGAACGCATTGCCGAGGAAGTCGGCTACCCGGTGCTGATACGCCCCTCCTATGTGCTGGGCGGGCGTGCCATGGAACTGGTGCACGATATTCACGGTTTGCAGCGCTACATGGCGACGGCCGTCAAGGTGTCGGGCGCGCATCCGGTGCTGATCGACCGGTTCCTGCGCGATGCCATCGAAATCGACGTTGACGCGATCTGCGACGGCACGGATGTGTATGTCGCCGGAATCATGGAACATATCGAGGAAGCGGGCATCCATTCCGGCGACAGCGCCTGTTCGTTGCCGCCGTATTCCCTGTCGGAGGAAATTATTGCGGAAATCCGCCGCCAGACCGAAATGCTGGCGCACGGGCTGAATGTCGTCGGGCTGATGAATATTCAATACGCGATCAAGGATGGCGAGGTTTACATCATTGAGGTGAACCCGCGCGCCAGCCGCACCGTGCCCTTCGTCGCCAAGGCGACCGGCGTGCCGATCGCCAAGATCGCCGCACGGGTCATGGCGGGCGAAAAACTGGCCGATTTCAATCTGGACGGCCACCCGATAGGCAAGCATGTCGCCGTCAAGGAAGCGGTATTCCCCTTCGCCCGGTTTACCGGCGTCGATGTCGTGCTGGGGCCGGAAATGAAATCGACCGGCGAGGTCATGGGGCTGGACAGCGAATTCGCCCGCGCCTTCGCCAAGGCGCAGCTCGGCGCCGGCATCGACCTGCCGCGCGAGGGAACCGTATTCATTTCCGTTCGCGACGAGGACAAGCCGGCCCTCGCCGTCCTGGCCCGGGAACTTGTCGGCATGGGATTCGAGATCGTCGCCACCGCCGGCACCGCGCGCTATTTCGCGGCGCACGGTCTCGACGTCCGCACCGTCAACAAGGTGCTGGAAGGTTCGCCGCACATCGTCGACGCCATGATCGATGGCGATGTCCACCTGATATTCAACACAACCGAAGGTCGCAAGGCGGTGGAGGACAGCTTCAGCCTGCGCCGGACCGCCCTGATGCGGAATATTCCCTATTACACGACCGTCGCGGGCGCGCGCGCGGCGACCCGCGCCGTTCAGGCAATTCGCGCAGGATCCCTTGAAGTTGCACCCCTGCAATCCTATTTTAGTGCCGCGTATTAATTTTTCCCGGCTTTCAAGTTTCCGACAACTTTGATGACCTGTGATATGCTAGCATATCCAACGGCCCCTTTGCAGACAGCAGGGCCGATGGAGCGACGGTTTCATGGCAGAATTCGAGTAGGTAATTCGAATGGATACGATACAGAAATACCCGATGACCACTTCCGGCTACGATGACATGCAGGAAGAACTGCGCTTGCTAAAATCCGTCGAGCGGCCCGCCGTGATCAAGGCGATTGCCGTCGCGCGCGAGCATGGCGACCTGTCGGAAAACGCCGAATATCACGCCGCTCGGGAACGCCAGAGCTTCATCGAGGGCCGGATCGCGGAGATCGAGGACAAGATCAGCCGCGCCGAAGTCATCGATGTCAGCAAGCTGAGCGGGAAAAGGGTCCAGTTCGGCGCCACGGTCACGATTGCCGATGAAGATACCGACGAGGAAACGACCTATCAGATCGTCGGCGAACACGAAGCCGACGTCACCAAGGGCCGCCTGTCCATCGCCGCCCCCATCGCCCGTGCGCTGATCGGCAAGAGCGTTGGCGAATCGGTCGAGGTCGTCACCCCGCGCGGCCAGAAGGACTACGAAATCATCAAGGTACAGTTCAAGTAGGGTTACTGCGGGAACCGGGTCCGGAATTCGACGACTGCAAGCCGCTACATCCCGCGACCGCCCCGGCGGATGATGCCGCTTGTCGGTTGAGCGAATACAAGGGATTCACGTCCCGGATATCCGTGTGTTGTCAGAGGTCCCGGAAACCGGCGATGTATTGCTGCAATTCCCGAAGGAAAACTGGAGCGGGCGATGAGATTCGAACTCACGACTTCAACCTTGGCAAGGTTGCGCTCTACCCCTGAGCTACGCCCGCGTCGCTGCCGCCACTGTACCAGCGGCGCGGCATAATACGCAATCATCCGCTCAATGCAAGCGCCCGGAAAGGGCCCGGCGCACAATTCACCCGCCGGCGCGAAAATTCCGGCAAGGCTTGCCGCCCGCCGCGCCAATATGTATCACAGGGCGCATGGAACATCGCGTCGCGGATACCGTTCCCGTCACCGAAGCCGGCCTGTTCGCGCGGCTGGAGGCGCTGGGCGTGGCGTATACGCTGCATCGCCATCCGCCGGTCTTCACCGTGCCGGAAGCGCGGGCCCTGCGCGGCGCCCTGCCCGGCGGCCATGTGAAGAACCTGTTCCTGCGCGACAAGAAGAAAAATACCTGGCTGGTCACCGTGCTGGAGGACCGCCCGGTTGACCTGAAGGCGCTGCGCCGCCTGCTGTCGGCCCGGGGCAACCTGTCTTTCGGGAGCCCCGAACTGCTGATGGAAAAACTTGGCGTGGCGCCGGGTTCGGTGACGCCCTTCGGCATAATCAAT
Source organism: Alphaproteobacteria bacterium (assembly GCA_040905865.1). Taxonomy (NCBI): domain Bacteria; kingdom Pseudomonadati; phylum Pseudomonadota; class Alphaproteobacteria; species Alphaproteobacteria bacterium. Next base: position 28,997 of record JBBDQU010000033.1, on the reverse strand, counting down.
GACCGGGACGGCGCCGTTTCCGTTATACTGGACAAGGATGTCCTGGCGCAGAACCCGGTCAATGCCCATCCGTTGCGCAACGACATGACCATTGCCGTTGCGCCGGCGGGGCTGATGCGGTTTCTTGCGGCGGAAGGCCACGAACCGTCGGTCGTCGATTTCGGGGCCCTCACCGCATCGTCGGGATGAGCGCCGGCAACATGGACGGACTTGTCACCGGCCGCAAAAAACGTCATCTAAACACTTCATAATGCACGTGGAGAATTCAGGTATGGAACCGATCATTGGCGAAATCACGCCACCCGCAGCCCCGGTCAAGGACGTGACGGCGGCGACCTTCATGGCCGATGTGGTGGAGGCCAGCCGGACCGCGCCGGTCATCGTCGATTTCTGGGCGCCGTGGTGCGAACCATGCAAGCAGCTTGGCCCAATCATCGAAAAGGCCGTGAACAATACCCGCGGCGCCGTTTCCCTGGTGAAGGTCAATATCGACGAGAACCGCGAAATCGCGGGGCAGATGCGGATCCAGTCGATTCCCGCGGTCTTTGCCTTCGTCAACGGGCAGCCCGTGGACGGCTTCGTCGGCGCCCAGCCGGAAAGCCAGATCAACGCCTTCATCGAACGCGTCGTCAAGGCGGCCGGCGGCGAAGTCGGACCGTCCCCCATCGAAGAGGCCCTGGAACAGGCGCTGCAGGCGGAAGAAGCCGGGGATCTGCACACCGCCGGCGCGATTTTCGCCGAAATCGCGCGACACGAGCCCGAGAACCTGAAAGCCGTGGCCGGCATGGCGCGCGTGCTGATCGGCCAGGACCAGCCCGATGCGGCGCGGGAACTGCTGGCGCAGGTGCCGCCGCTGAAGCGCGACGACCCCGATATCAAGAGCGTCACGGCGATTCTGGATCTGGCGGAAAAAGCCGGCGAATCGGCCGGCGAAATCCCCGCCCTGGAACAGCGCCTCGCGGCGGACGACAAGGATCACCAGGCGCGCTACGATCTGGCCCTGGCCTATTTCGCGACCGGCCGCGCCGAGGACGCCATCGATCACCTGTTGACCATCGTACAGCGCAACCGCGGCTGGAACGACGATGCGGCGCGCAGGCAGCTTATCGAAATCTTCGACGCCCTTGGCGGCGCCGACCCGCTGGTCGCGGACGGCCGCCGGCGGTTATCGACGCTCCTGTTTTCATGAGCGCCTTCGACCCCGGATTCGACGCGCTGCCGGCCACGCTGCCGATATTTCCGCTGACCGGCGTCCTGCTGCTGCCCCGGGGTCGTCTGCCGCTGAATATCTTCGAGCCGCGTTATGTGAACATGATCGTCGATTCGCTGGCGGCGGGCCGGATGTTCGGCATGGTGCAGCCATCGGAAGCCAATGCCGAAGGCCAGCACGAAACCCCCGTCGTCTACACGACAGGCTGCGCCGGGCGCATCACGCATTTCGAGGAAACCGACGACGGCCGGTTCCTGCTGTCGCTGAAGGGCGTTGCCCGGTTCAATATCGTCGAGGAAATCCCGACAACGCGCGGTTACCGGAAATGCCTCGTCGACTGGTCGCCCTTCAAGGCCGACCTGTCCCCGCCCGGGGAGGGCGCCATCGACCGGGTCCGCCTGATGGACGCGGTCCGCAACTACTTCACCGCCCGGAAGATCGAAGCGAACTGGTCCGCGATCGAGAAGGCGGACGACGAATATCTGGTGACGTCGATCGCGATGCTGTGCCCGTTCGACCCGCCGGAAAAACAGGCGCTGCTGGAAGCCGCCGACCTGCCGGGCCGTTCGGCGCTGCTGACAGCCATTGCCGAGATGGCGGCATTGGGCCCCTCGGACGGCGCCAGGCAATAGGAAAGGAAGACGCATCATGGCCGAAGGCAAATCCGGCGTGGATCCGAAGCTGCTGGAAATTCTCGTCTGTCCCCTGACCAAGGGACCGCTGCAATACGACGCCGACGCCGATGAACTGATCAGCAAACAGGCCGGGCTGGCCTATCCGATCCGCGACGGCATCCCGATCATGCTGGTCGACGAAGCCCGGCAACTGGACGACGAGGGGCAGGCATGAACGCGACCGCCGGCGCGTCCGTTGCGCATTGGCCAACCGAAATCCGCTACCGGAGCGACGAGAAAGTACTGGAGATCGATTTCGACGACGGCATGAACTGCCGCCTTCCCGCCGAACTGATGCGGGTCGAAAGCCCCTCCGCCGAGGTACAGGGACATGGACCCGACCAGAAACGGCTCGTCGCCGGTCGCCGCCATGTCGGTATCATGAAGATCGAACCCGTTGGCAATTACGCGGTGCGTGTCCATTTTGACGATCTGCACGACACGGGCATTTTCAGCTGGGCCTATCTGCGGGAACTGGCGGAAAAGAAGGAACAGCTCTGGGCCGATTATCTGGCGGCACTGGAAAGCCAGGGATTGTCCCGCGACCCCTGAGCAACGGGAGACAAATCCGCATGGACAGCAACGCGATTACGGAATGGCACGCGCATATCTATTTCGGACCGGAAAACGAGGCCGACGCGCAGGCCCTGCGCGAGGATATCGCCGCCCGTTTCAGGAATCTCCGGATCGGCAACTGGCACCACGGGAATGTGGGGCCCCATACACAGCCGATGTATCAGGTCCTCTTCGCCCCGGAACAGTTTGACAGTTTCGTACCCTGGCTCGCCCTGAACCGGCGGCATCTGACCGTCCTGGTCCACCCGGAAACCGGCGATACGGTCACCGACCATACGGACCACGCCATCTGGATGGGCGCTGTCCTGGCCGTCAATACGGAAGCGCTGCGCCGGAATTCATAGAGGTTCGCCGCGCGCCAGCCGCGGCAGATCGCCGACAATCCCCATCGCATGGCGCATGAAGAAGCGCTTCAGCGGCGGCATGCGGTTCACCGCCGCGAGGCCGAGGTCGCGCGCCAGCCGCAGCGGCCCGATATCGTTGGAAAACAGGCGGTTCAATGCGTCCATCGACGTCGCCATCAGGACGTTGTCGAAACGCCGCCAGCGTTCGTAGCGCGCCAGCACCTCGCCCGACCCGATATCCAGCCCCAGCCGCCGCGCATCGACAATCGATTCCGCCAGCGCCGCCACATCGCGCAGGCCCAGGTTCAGCCCCTGTCCCGCGATCGGATGAATGACATGCGCCGCCTCGCCGATCAGCGCCAGCCGCCGGTCCGTATAGCGTTCCGCATGCATCAGCCCCAGCGGGAAGCCGAACCGCGGTCCCTCGACGCGGATTTCACCCAGCCAGTCGCCGAACCGGCGATGCAGTTCGGTAAAAAAGGCATCGTCGTCCAGCGCCAGGATATGCTGCGCCGGTTCGGTCCCTTCCGACCATACGATATTGCTGCGCTGCCCCGTCATGGGCAGCATCGCAAAGGGTCCGGCAGGCAGGAACAGTTCGACCGCGACGCCGGCATGCGGGCGGGCATGCGCCACCGTGCAGACGATGGCGGTTTGCGGATAATCGATCCGCGTCGCGCGAATTCCCGCCGCCAGCCGCAGGGGCGAATTCCTGCCGTCCGCGGCGATCAGCAGCCGCGCCGCGATCCGCCGGCCGTCATCGAGTTCCACGTCGACTCCGCCCGGGCCCCGCGCCGCCCCGGCCACCCGGGCCGGCGCCAGCAGATGAAACGCCTTCGTCGTCGCCGCCACGGATAATTGCGCATCCCGGATATCGCGGTTTTCCAGGATATAGCCCAGCGCATCGCTATCGACGTCGAGCCGGTCATAATGCAGAAAAAGCGATGACGGTCCTTCGTTCAGCGTACCGTCCGCGATCCGGATCGCGTGGATCGGTTCGGCGCGCGCGGCAAGGTGGCGCCAGATTCCGACGCCGTCGAAAATCTGCTGCGATCCGTATGCAATGGCGGATGTGCGCCCGTCAAACCCGGCATCGCGCAGGGCATCGGCCGGCTGCATTTCGATCACGGCGGTGGATACTCCGGCTTTCGCCAGGGCGAGCCCCATCGTCATGCCGGCCATTCCGCCGCCGGCGACAACAACTTCTACAGACATATCCGGTTTCGACAGGGACGCCATAGACGCACCATCTCCTACCCGAACAGCGGTGTCCAGTTTCGCCGATAATCATCCTGAATCGGGAACCGCATAAAATTACGGCATTTTTCCTATTTTGCATATTTTTTGTGCAAAATAGGGTTATCGCATCACCCAATCATTTGGCAGGAAATATAATTATGTAATTATTTCAAATGGCTAAGAACAATCCCGAGATTTCGGCACGCATCTTGAAAAGAAGGCCCCGGATACTCGACTTTCTATTGCCCATGCGGGGCTGATGCAACGACGATCAGAAAGAGGAACCTGTTCATGAAACTGGTCTTGGCGATCATCAAGCCATTCAAACTCGACGCGGTCCGTGAGACACTGACCGGCATCGGGATAGAAGGCTTGACCGTGACCGAGGTGAAAGGGTTTGGCCGGCAGAAGGGCCAGACCGAAATCTACCGGGGCGCGGAATACACCGTTAATTTCCTGCCGAAGGTGAAAATCGAAGTGGTTTGCGCCGATTCGCTGGCGGATCAGGCGGTAGAAGCTATCCAGACTGCCGCGAATACCGGCCGGATCGGCGACGGAAAAATCTTCATTCTCGACGTTTCGAAGGCCGTTCGTATTCGTACGGGAGAAACCGACGCGGACGCCATTTAGTGGCCGCACGGAAAATGTGCATGTCTTCGACAATGACTACTATTTCAGCATTTTCACAGGCATTCCACAAATCCGTGACCACAGGAAATATCCCGGCATTTCGGGAAGCAGAAATACGTAACCGCCGTGGCAGGCTCACAGTCAGTACGCCGCGACAGACAGCGGCCCGGACAGACCGGCCGCGAGACGGAAAAGCAAGGAGAGGGTTGATGCGTACAATAATAGAGAGGTCCGGATACCTGCTAGCCGCCGGTATTGCCATGCTTGCGGGTCCAGCCATGGCGCAGGACGCTACGCTGGATACGGGCGATACGGCCTGGATGCTGACATCGACGGCGCTGGTGCTGTTGATGACGATCCCGGGCCTGGCGCTCTTCTACGGCGGTATGGTCCGCAAGAAGAACGTGCTGACCATGGTGATGCAGAGTTTCACGATCTGCTGCCTGTCGACCGTCCTGTGGATGGTCATCGGCTATTCCATCGCCTTTACCGACGGCGGCGCGGCGAACGCGTTTGTCGGCGGTTTAAGCAAGATGTTCCTCAACGGAATGGGCGCGGACTCGATGGAGGGGACGATACCGGAATCGGTCTTCATGACCTTCCAGATGACCTTCGCCATCATTACGCCGGCCCTGATCACCGGCGCGTTCGCCGACCGGATGAAGTTTTCGGCCCTGGTCCTGTTCTCGGGCATCTGGGTCGTCGTCGTCTATTCGCCGATCGTCCACTGGGTCTGGGGCGGCGGATTCCTTGCCGATGAGGGCGTACTCGATTTCGCGGGCGGCACGGTCGTGCACATCAACGCCGGTATCGCCGGCCTGGTTGCCGCCATCATGATCGGCAAGCGGCGCGGATACGGCGCCGAAAACATGGCGCCGCACAATCTCGTTCTGAGCGTTATCGGCGCCTCGATGCTGTGGGTCGGCTGGTTCGGGTTCAACGCCGGTTCGGCGCTGGGCGCCAATAATGGCGCCGGCATGGCCATGGCGGTCACGCAGATATCCACAGCCGCAGCCGCCCTGTCATGGATGTTCATCGAATGGGTCGTCCGCGGCAAGCCCAGCGTCCTCGGCATCGTGTCCGGTGCGGTCGGCGGCCTGGTGGCCATTACACCGGCGGCCGGTTTCGTGCTGCCGATGGGCGCCCTGTTCATCGGCATTGCTTCCGGCATCGGCTGTTTCTGGGGCGCCACGGTGCTCAAGCGGATGTGCGGCTACGACGATTCCCTGGACGTGTTCGGCGTGCATGGCGTCGGCGGCATCATCGGCGCGCTGCTGACAGGCGTATTCGCGGTCGAAGCCGTCGGCGGAACCGCGGGACTTCTCGAAGGCAACGCGGGTCAGGTCTGGACGCAGTTCGTCGGCATCCTGGCGACGATTGTCTACTCCGCCATCGCCACCGCGATCATCCTGAAGGTCGTCGACGCCATCTGCGGCCTGCGGGTCGAGGACGAAGTCGAGGTCGAAGGCACCGATATCAACCTGCACGGCGAAGTCGTCCAGTAGGCATTCCGGTTTCCACCACCCTGGCGGGGGGCTTCGGCCTCCCGCTTTTTTTGTGCGCAATCCCGGTTTCTCGGTTGCGGCGGCGCGCGCCAAATGCAGGATTCGCCGGATTGGTGGCCTTCGTTGCAGGGTTGAGTTACCACCGGACCGTATATAGAATCAGGGAGTTACGTTTCACTCCTGCGCCTTTGAACCAAGAAACCGAGCTAACCTGTCGTCTTGCAACACCGGACCGGACCAAACAGAGCCTGCATCGCCATGAAGAACAGCCGAATCGATAGCCTGTTCGACTACCCGTTCCAGAAGCTGGCCGTGCTTTTGAACGGCGTCGAACCCCGCCCGGGCCTGACGCCGATCATGATGCAGCTTGGCGAGCCGCAATTGCCGGCGCCGGATTTCGTGGCCGCGGAAGTCCACGGCAACCGCGACGAATGGCGCAAATACCCGCCCATCCGCGGATCCGATGAATACAATCGGGCGGCGGCGGACTGGCTGACCCGGCGTTACGGCCTGCCGGCGGACATGATCGACCCGCTGCGGCACCTGATTGCGTTGCCCGGCACCAAGGAGGGCCTCTTTCAGCTGGCGCAATACGCCGTCCCTGGCCCGGCGGAATGGCCCCGGAACGGCCCGCCGCTGGTGGCGATGAGCAACCCCGCGTATCATGTCTACAAGGGTGCGGCGGTCATGGCGGGCGCGGAAACGCTGATGCTGCCGGCGACGGCGGAAACGAATTTCCTGCCCGATTACACCGCGCTCAATCCGGAAACACTGCGGCGAATCGCGCTGTTCTACCTGTGCAGCCCGGCGAACCCGCAGGGTACCTTTGCCGATCTGGATTACCTGTCCGGGCTGATCCTGCTCGCCCGCGAATACGATTTCATCGTCGCTTTCGACGAATGCTATTCCGAAATCTACCGGGGCGACCCGCCGACAGGCGCGCTGGAGGCCTGTGTCGCGCTGGGCGGATCGCTGGATAATATGGTGGTGTTCCATTCGTTGTCGAAACGATCCAATGCGGCCGGCCTGCGTTGCGGGTTTGTCGCCGGAGATGCCGATATCATGAACGGATTCAACATGCTGCGCGCGACCGGTGGGGCCCAGATCCCCAATCCGCTGCTGGCCGCAGGGGCCGCGCTGTGGCGTGACGAAGATCATGTCGTCCCGACACGGGCGCATTACGCGAAACTGTTCGACATGGCTGAACGAATTCTGGGCAACCGCACCGGGTTCTACAAGCCGCCTGCCGGATTTTTCCTGTGGCTTGACGTGGGCGACGGCGAAACGGCGGCGTATGATCTGTGGCGGGACCATGCGGTCCGGACGATTCCGGGCGCCTATTACGCGCAGACCGATCCCGTAACCGGCGAAAACGCCTGCAAACAATATCTTCGTGTTGCGCTGGTGCACGATCTCGAGACCGCGGAAGAGGGGTTGCGCCGAATTGCCGAATATCTTGGCGAATAGATGATGTGACGATCCGCGCCGTGACGGCGCATCGAAAGGTGAACGACTATGGCGACAAATCGGAAAACCGCATTCCTGCCCGTTGGCGTGGAACAGTACATGCGTGACAAGGCGATCGAAGGCGCCGGGCTGACGCTGGTCGCCGTGGCGGTCACGCTGTTCGCCGCCCTGATCAGCTACTCGCCCTCCGATCCGTCCCTGAATACGGCTTCCGGTCAGGATGTCAGCAACCTGATGGGCCATGCCGGCGCCTATGCCAGCGATATCGTCCTGCAATCGCTCGGGCTTGCCGGCGGGCTGCTGGTACCGGTCGCCGCAGGCTGGGGCTGGCGGTTGTGGCAGGATCATTCGCTGTCGCGTACATGGCTGCGGGTCGGCCTGCTGCCGCTGGGGCTTCTGACAACGGCAATCGCCCTTTCCGGCATCCAGGCACCGGAGGCCTGGCCGCTGACCGCCGGACTTGGCGGATATGCCGGCACCTGGCTGACAGCGCAGCTTGTCATGCTGTTTCACGATCTCTCCGTGCCGATGGATATCCGCTTCCTCTTTGCCGCCGCGGCAATTCTTTCGCTGCCTATCCTGTTTATCGTCATCGGATTCAGCGGCGCGGAATGGCGCAGCGGCGCGCAGCGGACCGCCGGACTGCTCGGCGGCGTGCGCCATACGGTGCAGCGCGTCGGCGGGTTGCGCGAAACGCTGCGCGGATTGCTGCATCGTGTCCGGCATCCGATGGTCCAGCGAACGGGCAAGGGCGAGCGCCGCGAACCGATGCTGCTGGACGGCAATGGCACCGAGCGGGTGAAGGAGCCCCGCATGGTCAGGCCCGACCTTGTCGAACCAAAACCGAGCCGCCCGGCGCCCGGAAAGCGCGCCAGCGCCCAGCGCCAGCGGAGCCTTGACCTGGCGAGCCCCGAAGGGGAAATGCAGTTGCCGCCGCTCGACCTGCTGGACGATCCTGCGGAATCCGGCGGCACAAACCTGAAGATCGACGAGGAATCGCTGCAGCAGAACGCCCGGCTGCTGGAAGGCGTGCTGGAGGATTTCGGCATCCGCGGCGTAATCGAGAAGGTCCGCCCGGGCCCGGTCGTCACCCTGTACGAACTGGAGCCCGCCCCCGGCACCAAGACTAGTCGGGTAATTGGACTGGCCGACGATATCGCTCGCTCGATGAGCGCGATCTCGGTCCGCATCGCAACGGTGCCGGGTCGGAGCGTCATCGGCATCGAACTGCCGAACGCGCGGCGCGAGACCGTCTATCTGCGCGAACTTCTGGCCTCCAAGGCATTCGAGGAATCGCGCGCGAAACTGCCGCTGGTCGCGGGCAAGGATATCGGCGGCGCGCCCGTGATCGTCGACCTGGCGCGCATGCCGCATCTGCTGATCGCGGGAACCACCGGTTCGGGTAAATCGGTCGGGCTGAATGCGATGATCCTGTCGCTGCTGTATCGGCTGTCGCCCGAAGAATGCAAGTTCATCATGATCGATCCCAAGATGCTGGAACTGTCGATCTATGACGGCATCCCGCATCTGATCGCCCCGGTCGTCACCGAGCCGAAGCGGGCGGTCGTGGCGCTGAAATGGACCGTGCAGGAAATGGAGACACGCTACCGCGCGATGTCCAAGCTGGGTGTGCGCAATGTCGAAGGCTACAACAAGCGGGTGGAGGAAGCCCGCCGCAAGGGCGAAATCCTGACCCGCAAGGTGCAGACCGGGTTCGACGCGGAAACCGGCAAGCCGGTGATCGAGGAACAGCCGCTGGATCTGTCCTCGCTGCCGATGATCGTCGTCGTCGTCGACGAAATGGCGGACCTGATGCTGGTCGCGGGCAAGGATATCGAAGCCACCATCCAGCGGCTGGCGCAGATGGCCCGCGCCGCCGGAATTCACCTGATCATGGCGACCCAGCGGCCTTCCGTCGATGTCATCACCGGCACGATCAAGGCGAATTTCCCGACCCGGATCAGTTTCCAGGTCACCTCCAAGATCGACAGCCGTACGATCCTGGGCGAACAGGGCGCCGAACAGCTGCTGGGCCAGGGCGATATGCTGTATATGGCGGGCGGCGGGCGGATTTCCCGCGTCCACGGCCCCTTCGTGCACGACGCCGAAGTGGAATCTGTCGTCCGATTCCTTAAATCCCAGGGCGCGCCCACCTATATAGAAGCGATAACGGACTCGGAATCGGATGAATTCGGTGAAGAATATGGCGATGCTCCAGGGGCGACAGGCGACGATCTTTATGATCAGGCGGTTGCATTCGTTGCACGCGAAGGCAAGGCGTCGACCAGTTTTATCCAGCGCCAGTTCCGGATCGGCTATAACCGTGCCGCCAACATCATCGATACGATGGAAAAGGAAGGCGTCGTCAGTGTGGCCAATCATGTGGGGCGGCGGGAGGTTCTGGTCCGCGATCACGGCGGTCAGGCGGATTAGCCACCGGTTATCGATGGGATGCGCCGGCGCGGCGGTGTCAGCCCTGCTTCTGTTCGGGGCCATGCCCGTAGCGGCCCAGCAAAGGACGGCCCTGAGCGCCGCAGATCAGGCGACGATTGACAGGGTCGAGGACTATCTCAACTCGCTCCGCACGATCCAGTCGCGCTTCGTACAGGCGAACCCGGACGGCAGCTACCTTGAGGGTTCCATGTATCTGCAGCGGCCGGGCAAGCTGCGTTTCGAATACGATCCGCCGTCGCCCTACCTGATCGTCGCATCCGGCAGCTGGTTCATGTACGTGGATCGCGAACTGGGGCAGCCGAACTACATGCCGATTGAAAAAACCCCGGCCTATTTCATCCTCCGACCGAACTTCAATTTCGGCGAAGACCTGCGCGTCACATCCCTGCAGCAGGGCGAAAACGTGCTGCAGGTCGAACTGGAACAGGCCAGCGAGCCGGATGCCGGGCAGGTCATGCTGATCTTCACCGAATCGCCGCTGGAACTGCGCAAATGGCGCGTGATCGATTCGCAGGGCGGGCTGACGGACACCACCCTGATCAACCCGCGTTTCGGCGTCTCCATTCCCGAAAGGCTGTTCGAGTATCAGGCGCCACCGTTACCCGGCATCGACTGACCGGTTAAATCTGTAGGGGACGCTCACTTTAGAGCATCCGGTTTTAACAGCTCCTGCATCGCCACAGGCGATTCCAACAAACCACGATCTGATCTAGAATAGGGCCTCGATCGCCACTGTCCGGAGCTTAAAATGCCATCCTTCGATATTGTATCCCGCACCGAACTTGCCGAAGTCGACAACGCCGTCGGGGGTGCGATGCGGGAAATCGGCACGCGGTACGATTTCAAGGGCAGCGCGTGCAGTATCGAGCGCAAGGACGAGACCCTGCTACTCGCGGCCGACGATGAAATGAAACTGCGCCAGGTACAGGAACTGCTGCGCGGATACCTGGCGAAGCGCAAGGTCGAGGTCGGCGCCTTCGAATTCAAGGAACCGGAAAAGGCCAGCGGCAATTCCGTGCGCCAGACTGTCCTCATCAAGCAGGGAGTCGAACGCGAACTCGCCCAGAAGCTGGTCAAGGCGGTGAAGCAGGCGAAGATGAAGGTTCAGGTCGCGATCCAGGGCGACGAGTTGCGCGTTTCCGGCAAGAAACGCGATGACCTGCAGCAGGCCATCGCGCTGGTGAAGGAGCTGAAAATCGAACAGCCCCTGCAATACGTGAATTTTCGCGACTGATCCGGCCCGTGTCCGGTTCGCCGCAATGACCGTATTTCAGTAAAACGCGAAGGCGCGCATTTCGATGCTTTCGCGCGGCGCCGCGTCCGGCGGCGATGTCGGGTCGGTGAAGGACGTATGCGCCGTAAACTGCACGCCGGCGGACGCGTCGCTGTCGTACACCTTGAATACCAGCGCCTCGTCGATCTTCATCAGCGGGAAGTAATACCATTTATGCGCCGGGTTATGGGCGATATGATAGGTTTCGCCGGTACGGTCGCGGTAGCGCCGTTCGTTCCGGATGAATCCGCTGGCCGGGATGGAGCGGCCGTCGCACATCGCCAGCGGCTCCGATTCGACCACCGGCTGGATGCCCCGCCAGACCTGGATGATGGCAAAACGCCGCTGCAATGCCGCATCGGCTTCGGCGGGCGGCAATATATCACGCACGCGCTGCGGCGCGGAGCGTTCGGTGTAGTCGTTATGGACAGATTTTACCGTGCTGCGGATCCAGCGTTCCGCATGATGGGACGAATCGGTCGTCCGCACCGTGTGATCGAAGACCACCACGCGCGACGCGCCGCTTTCCTTGCGGATCAGGTTTTCGATTTCCGGGTAATAGGTGTTCAGGACATCCTGTTCGTCGAAGAAATTCTTCACCGCGGTCCGGTGCTGGCGGAAAACGAAGCCGTGCTTCTGCAACTCGAAGGGTTCCGCCGCCTTGCGGCCGTTTTCGATCCGCACTTTATGGGGTTCGTATTGCGGCAGTTGTTCCTTGTGCGCCTCTTCCGGCCAGTCGATATAGCGGATCGACGGCCCGTCGCCGATTATGTAATGCAGTTCACCCTCAACTGCGGTCTGTTCGCTGGTCAGTATGGCGGTATCGCTCATCTCGAAGGTTCCGTTCAAAAAGAAATCGGGGGCGCGCCCCTGTCTGCCCGCCACTATACGCTACAGATGGGCCGGGATCGCAACCCGTTCCACATGATTTTTCCGTGAGTTCGCCGCTTGCATCGCGGCGCGCAAACTGGTCGATTGGGGAAATTCAGGTTTTCGGGAATTACGGTGCGCACGCAAAGACAGGACCAGCAGGTATCCATGACGCTTTTCGCCGTGCTCCGCGCGGCGGCGCGGCCGCTTTCGCTGTCGGTGGCCATTGCCATGGCGACCGTTCTGCTGGCGCCGGTTCTCGCCTGGGCCGCGCAGCCGGACGATGACGCCCCGTTCATCTGCCGCGTGGCCGCCGCCGACGAGGCGCCGACCACCCCGCCGCAGGATCGCCACCCCTGCCCCTGTCCCGGACTCTGCGGCATGGGCGGCCCGATACTGGCGTCCGCCGCAACCACGGTTCCCGCGCCGAACCCGCCGACGGAAACCGCCGGATCCGGCAGTGGAGCCGACTTTTTCCGTGCCGCATTTCAGTTTGGCTTTCGGCCTTTCCTCCGGGGGCCTCCTCTTTCCTGAAATTCCATTGAAACGCCGGATAGCCGGCTGTCGAAAATTGAAATGACAGGTATTGAAAATGAAGACATTCACGTTCCTGGCCGCGACCGTCATGCTGCTCGCGCCAACCCTCGTCCATGCGGATATGGAAGCCCGCCTCGGCGATCTCGTCATTACCGGCGCCTGGACGCGCGCCACACCGTCCAGGGCACCGACCGGCGCCGGCTTCGTTACCATCGAGAACAAGGGCGGCAGTGCCGACAGGCTGATTGGCTTCCGCACGCCGATTTCCGAAAAGGCGCAGATTCACGCGATGACCATGGATAACGGCGTCATGAAAATGCGCCAGCTGGAGGATGGCATCGCCATTCCAGCCGGCGAAACCGTGACACTGGAACCCGGCGGGAATCACCTGATGTTCCTGCAGTTGAAACAGGGGATAGAAAAGGATTCCGCCGTTCCGGTCACGCTGGTGTTCGAAACCGCCGGCGAAGTGACGCTTGATTTCATGGCGGCTCCCATCGGCAGCCGGAAACCGGCGGAGATGCACCACAAGCACTGACCGTTATCCTTTTGACCGGACGCCGGACGCGCGCAAGACACGCCCCGTCCGGCAACCGGAGGACAGCAGCATGCCCGTCGAGATATCCGTTTGCGCCTTTACCGGCGCCGAAACCCTGCCGATACAGGCGGCGCAGGAACGGGGCTTCTATGCCGCCGAAGGGCTTTCCGTCCATTGCGAGAACGCGGCGGGATCGGTCGCGCAGATGGTCGGGCTGATCGACGGCGGGTTCGACATCGCGATGACGGCCATCGACAACGTCATTGCCTATAATGCGGGGCAGGGCGCCGCCACGCCGGAAAACCCGGCCGACCTGATAGTCTTCTTGGGCTGCGCCACCGACCCGCGCCCATTGATCGCCCGGCCGGAATGCGGGACATTCGCGGCGCTGAAAGGCGCGCGTATCGCCGTCGACGCCGTCAGCACCGGCTTTTCCTTCATGCTGCGGCAGCTATTGGAAGATTACGGTCTGCGCATGCAGGATTATGAGTTGATCCCGGTCGGCAACGTCACGGCGCGCTGGGACGCGGTGCGGAACGGCGATTGCGCCGCCGGGCTGCTGGGCAAGGCGCATGCGGCGGCGGCCGTGGCGGCCGGCTATACCTGGCTGCGCGGGGACCCGGACCCCTGGGACAATTACCAGGGCGGCGTCTTCACCGCGGATCGTCGCTGGGCGGCGGCGCATCGCGAAGCGGTGACCGGTTTCATTCGCGCGACGCTGCGGGGGGTGGACTGGGTCCTGGCGCCGGAGAACGCCGCCGACCTGCCGGAAATGCTGGTCCGACACCTGCCGCACATGAACCTGTCCGCGCAGGCCGCGCGGCGGGCGGCGGACGAATTGCATTCAGCGCATTCGATTTTGAAGGCGGGCCTGCCCATCAACATGGAAGGCACCCGCAGCGTCCTTGCCTTGCGGCGGAAATACGGCGGCCCGGGGGTGCCCCCGGATGCGCTGGAGCGCTGCCTCGAACCCGGTTATCGGGAAGCGGCGACAAGGGTCTGATCGTTTCTTTCCCCGGCGGGGTGCTCAAGGGTCCGAATCGCGGGAAACCCGACGGTCGCGACGGTTCCTTCGCCCGGCACACTTTCAAAGTCGAAACTGCCGTCATGCAACCGCGTCAGCAGTCGCACCAGGGGCAGGCCCAGTCCGGTGCCTTCGGCGTCTGTCCGGGTCGATGCATCGACCTGGCGGAAAGGTTCGAACGCCACGGCTATTTGCTTGGCGGCGATACCGATGCCGGTATCGGCTACCTGGAAGACCATCCTGCCGTCTTCCCCGACATTGGCGCGCACCGTTACCGTTCCGCCCGCGGGGGTAAACTTAACCGCATTGGACAGAAGATTGATGATGATCTGTTTCAGTTTCACGCCATCGACGACCAGCGGCGGAAGGTCGCGGCCATACTCCGCCAGAAGGGTAATTTTTCCGGACCGCGCCCGCTCCGCGACGAGCGAAAGACACATGTCGAGCACCTCGGTGACATTTACCGGATCCTCGTGCAGCGCCATGAATCCGGATTCGCCCTTGGAAAGGTCCAGGATATTCGAAATGACATCCAGAAGATGCTGTCCGCTGGATTGGATCGCATCGACATATTCCATGTAACGGGGATCGCCGAGCGGACCGAACGCTTCGGTCTTCATAAGGTCTGAAAATCCCAGCACGGCATTAAGCGGCGTACGAAACTCGTGGCTCATATTGGCAAGGAATTCCGATTTCGTCCGGCTCGCCACAACTGCTTCCTCCCGCGAGCGCAGCAGCGCCTGTTCCGCGCTTTGGCGATGGAATTCAGCGCCTGCCCGCTGGCCGACCAGTCTGAAAAACTCTTCCGCCGACAGGTCGTTTTCGAAGGGGCGATCGCCAATCGCGAAGGCGTGCGCAACATTCCGGCCTGCGGAATCGAAGATCGCCTCACCGCGATACGAAACGGCGCCGATCTGCGCAAGAAGCGGCGGACCGGAAAAACGTTCGGTCAGACAATCGGCATACAAGCGGTAGGGGTAGTCGGGCGTCGAATTGTAAATTTCGCCACAGGGGCTGTTGTCGACAGGATACGAAAAGGTGGCGGACGGTCCTTTTGCGTCCCAGAAGGCGATAACTTCAACAGTATGGCCATCGGCCAGCAGGCGTCCGAATCCCGCCCAGCGACACCCCAGACCGATTGTTAACGCACGCGCCGCAACGTCGAAGAATCCATTCCCGGTCGATTCCTTGCTGGCCAGTAATTCCAGTGCGATTACGCGCTGCGCCATTGTCAGATTCCCCGCGGGACATGAATGCTTGGCGATAATATCCCACACGCTGGTTGATACTTGTTTATGCGTACAGTTTGAAAAACTGTCGCGGAACAATATATTATACCGTCTGGCCGCACCCATAAACTCACTTGTTCGTGTTTATGGTTCGACGCAAACACGAATTCGGGAATGCGGTTGCCGGGGGCGCGCCGCTCCAAATCTCCAGCAAAGGCATAAGACAGGCAACATCGGGGGTCAGGACGGGTCCCTGTTCGTATCGCTTTCGATGGCGCCCGGTTGCTCATCGAAATCCGCGCTCTCGCCTTCAGGCGCCTTGACCAGCGTCGCCTTCGGCCGCGCGTCGCGGCGCTGACCGGAATCCTCGACATGAATATGCGCCGGCGGCGCATGCCCCTTGCTGTCGACGCCAAAATAGATCGTCCGGTGCGGGAAGGGAATCTCGATGCCTTCGATGTCGAACCGGTTCTTGATCAGCCGGTTGAACGCACGCTGCACACCGACTTGCTTGCCCGGCTGCACCTTGATCCGGGCGCGGATCACCACGGCGGAATCGTCGAAACTCTGTACGCCCATGATCTCGATATCCTCGGTAATCATTGACGCGAAATTCGCATCCTGACGCATCTCTACGCCGACCTCGCGAATAACGTTCATGCAGTGATCGACGTCTTCACGATACGCAATACCGATATCGAAGAAGGCAAAGGAAAATATCTTGCTGCGATTGGTCGTCGAGGTGACCTCGCTGAATGGAATCCGGTGAACGTCGCCCTGCAGGTCGCGGAGCTGGATCGAGCGAATCGAGATCGCTTCCACCTTGCCCTTGTATCCGCCCAGAACGACGATATCACCGACGCCGACGGAATCCTCGATCAGGATGAAGAAGCCCGTAATCACATCCTTGACGAAGGTCTGCGCGCCGAAACCGATTGCCAGCCCCAGGATTCCCGCCCCGGCAATCAGCGGCCCGATATTGACTCCGATTTCCGACAGCACCGTCAGCGTGACCAGCACCGCCAGCGCAATCATCACGACATTGCGCAGCAGCGGCAGCAGCGTCAATGCGCGTTGTCCTCGCGTGATTTCCTTTCCGTCGTCGTCCCGCGCCGCGAGGTAGCGTTCGATCCCCGCGCTGATCAGTTCCCAGGCCAGCAGCGCAATCGCAACAATGACCCCGACATTGACCACCCCCCTGGCAATTGCGCTGCCCGTCGGCGTCGCAGCCCAGCCCACCGCATCCAGACCCCATACATTGAGAATCGCCAGCACGGCGGCGCCGTACAGAATGAACTTTATGCCGCCGTTCAGTAAGGGCAGGTAGCGGCTGGCCCGGGCTTCCAGCCCCGGGAATCGGGCTTTCTGTTCCGCGGACAGGGAAAAGACCTGACGCAACCCTTTGCGTAGCAGCACCACGAACCCGTGCGACAGAACGATCACGACAAGCGTGAATCCCGTGGAGCGGATGACGTAGTCAAACCCGCCTCGCACCTCCAGCGCCCAGACGCCGAAAATGGCGACGATGTAGAGAATCGCGACCAGGTGCCAAATTTCGGCGGCGCGGCGGCGGAACTGGCCTATGACGTAGCCTGCATCGCCACGAATCCGGTCGGCAATGTCGATCCGGACCTGCAGCACCAGGACGATCAGCATCAGCGCCACTGTCAGCCCGAGCAGTTTCGCCATCGTCGCGTAGGTTGCCGGGGACGCGCCGAGAACGGGCAAGACCTCGGTCAGGAAGTAGCCGTAGGCCAGGACATAGACCAGGCGCCGGATCCAGATCAGACAGTAATTCGCCGTCTCGTCGCTCATCGGCAGCAACCGCATCGATGAGATTTGCGGGGCCAGGAACATCTTCGCGACCGTCAGGATGACGCGCGCCAGGACATTCGCGTTGATCAGGGCCAGCGCAAGGATCTTGCCGCCCTGCGC
Source organism: Alphaproteobacteria bacterium (assembly GCA_040905865.1). Lineage (NCBI taxonomy): Bacteria > Pseudomonadati > Pseudomonadota > Alphaproteobacteria > Alphaproteobacteria bacterium. The sequence continues at coordinate 11,492 of JBBDQU010000033.1, read as the reverse complement.
GGGCGCCAGCAGTGTCATCACCGCATAGGCTGCCGCGACGAACGCGGCGACGCTGACCAGGTCAAGCACCGTTCGCAGCAGGGCGAGACACGCGCGCAGCCAGAAGTCGCCGCCATCATGGGATTCTATCGACAGGTGGACCCGGCGCAGCATCCGTTTCACCAGCCATTCCGCCGCCAGGCCGGCGGCAAGAATCAGCGCGAGTTGCGCCACAAGCCACAGCCATTTGTCCCGTTCCGCCGGCTCGGAAAAATACGTTGCCGCAGCGGACAGCAGCGCCGGAATATCGCCGATTTCCCTGGCCAGCCCGGCGAGTTCGGTTCCGGCGGTGTCCATCTTCGCCGAAATCGTTTCCAGAAGCCGCGTGCCCATGGATTTCTCGGCCTCGGCCTGGCGCGCCCTTTGCGCGGCGACCAGCGCCTCGACATCCCTTACGAAGGCCTCGCGCCTGCTGTCATCCTTGAGGGTATCGAGCAACCGCTCCATTTCCTCGGTCGCGACCGGTTCCGGCCCGGTTGCCTCCTGCGCGTGAACGGGGCAGACGAACAGCAGCGCAAGCACGGCAATGAGCCGGATCATGGAAATGAATGTCATCATGAGAGATTAGCGTTATGGCGCCGGGCCCACAATGACGCCACGGACGATCATATCGGTGCTATTCATATATGAATTACTGTATATGAACTGGCGCGACGTTCGCCTGCCGAATTCGGAACGCGGACAGTGACGGACCCCTCGGATGGCGTTGGCGATGACACCCGATGTGCAGGCATTTTTCCATAAACCGGCAAACACGGTTTCCTGTGTCGTCAGCGATCCGGAAACGGCCGCCGCCGCCATCGTCGAACCGGTTCTCGATTACGATTTTTAATCGGGCCGCACCGGGACCGGACATCTAGCCGAAAACCGAATAATCGATTGCGTCGTCCTTGTTGAGCGCCGCCGACACCGGCGGCATCGGATATTTCAGGCCCGTCGCGCAGTTGTACAGAACGGCCGTTTCGTCCGGCGATACCAGCCCGTCCGCCAGCGCCTTCTGATAGGCGACGGCCGTTGCGGCCCCTTCCGGACACAGCAGCAGGCCGTCTTCCCGCGCGATCATGTCCCGGGCCTCGATAATTGCATCGTCGGATACGGCCATCGCGAATCCGTTCGATTCCCGCACCGCGCGGATGATCAGGAAATCGCCGACGGCTATCGGCACGCGGATTCCGGCCGCGACCGTATGCGCGTTTTCCCATAGCGGCGCGTGTTCGTCACCGGCTTCCCATGCCTTGACGATGGGGGCGCAGCCTTCCGCCTGCACCGCGACCATGCGCGGCATCCTGCCCGTAATCCAGCCCATTTCCTTCAGTTCGGCAAACGCCTTCCACATGCCGATCAGCCCGGTGCCGCCGCCGGTCGGATAGAAAATGACGTCGGGCAGCGTCCAGCCCATCTGCTCGGCCAGTTCCAGCCCCATGGTCTTTTTCCCCTCGATCCGGTAGGGCTCTTTCAGGGTGGAAATATCGAACCAGCCGACCGGGCCCTTGCCGTCGCCGACGATCTTGCCGCAGTCGTTGATCAGCCCGTTTACCTTCCAGACCGCCGCGCCCTGGAGCTGGATTTCACGGATGTTGATATCCGGTGTATCCGCCGGGCATAGCACCGTCGCCCGGATACCCGCGCGCCGCGCATAGGCCGCCATGGCCGCGCCGGCATTGCCGTTGGTCGGAATCGCCAGATGATCCAGGCCGAATTCCCGCGCCATCGAAACAGCGAGGCATAACCCGCGCGCCTTGAACGACCCGGTGGGCAGGCGGCCTTCGTCTTTCACGACGGCCTTGCCCGGTCTGGCGCCCAGTGCGGCGGCGGAACGGTCCAGCGGGATCAGCGGCGTCACCACCTCTCCGAGGGAAATACGGTTTTCCGGTTTTTCGACCGGCAGGAAGGGCGCATAGCGCCAGAATCCCGGCGCATCGGATGCGGCGATGTCGGCCTTGCTGACCGCTGCCGCCAGCCGTTCCAGATCGTAGCGCACCAGGAGCGGCCGGCCGGCCTCCGACAGGCCGTGCACCTTGCCCGCCTCATACCGTTTGCCGGTTATCGAACATTCCAGGTGCGTCACGTACGTGCCAGACATGTGCTCTCCAGTGCCTTCATTCGCGATTGAAAATCGAAACGGATCGGGACAGGCGCCGCCTGTGCGCCAGTTCGAAGCCGTTCATGCTATCCGGCTACACCAAGGCGGTAAACAGGACATCGATACCAGTCCGGTTCGTGATCACCCGAGGGTCGCGTCCAGGAACATCATCACCGCGAAACCGCCCATCAGCGAAAAGGTTGCCAGGCTGGCAAAGCCCTTGCGGTGGGTTTCGGGGATGATCTCGTCGCTGATGATGAACAGCATGGCGCCGGCGGCAAAACCCAGCGTCAGCGGCATCAGCGGCGCCGCGGCCCAGACCGCGACGCTGCCGAACAACCCGCCGACCGGCTCCACCAGCCCGGTTGCGAACGCGACCAGAAAGGACCGCATCCGGGTATACCCCACGGTCAGCAGGGACACCGCCACGGCGAGTCCTTCGGGTATGTTCTGGATACCGATGCCTGTCGCAAGCGTCATGCCGTTCGCGACATCGCCGCCCGCAAACCCGACGCCGACGGCCATGCCTTCCGGGAAATTGTGAATCGTTATGGCGATGACGAAAAGCCAAATCCGTTTCAGTGTCGCGCGGTCCGGCCCTTCGCGGCCCGCAATGAAATGCTCGTGCGGCATGAAGCGATGCATCAGGAACAGGACAGTCGCCCCCAACAGCAGTCCCGCAATGACAACCGTGACGGCCAGTACCCTGCTGTGAAATTGCGCCTCGCCATGTTCGATCGCGGGCAGCAGCAGGGAAAAGAAGGACGCCGCCAGCATGATCCCGGCGGCCACGCTCAACATCGCGTCCTCAAGCCGGTCGGATAATTTTCGAATGAAGAAAACGCCGAGCGCACCGACGCCCGTTGCGAGCCCCGCACTCAGGCTGCCCGCAAAACCAAGCCAGATGATGTTCGGTTCCGTTCCCATTTCCCGCTAATGGCCCCGGTATTCAGTGGCCATATCCTGAACCAGCCCCTGCGATCCGAAGGCGACCGCCAGCCCGATGATGGACGCGCTCGCAAAACAGGTCGTCACCGGCACGCCGAATTCCGACAGTGCGAAGCCGATTGCCGAAAAATACAACGTAACCACGAGCCCGCTGGAAATCAGGCTGATGACGGTGCGGGTCTTGTTGATCCGGTCCGCCAGGCTGCTGGTCATCGCCCGGACCGTAACGGTGCGGATCAGCCTCACGAGCAGATGCGCCGCGACCGCCGCAAGCAACACAACGGCAATCCGCTGCCACGCCGCCGCACCGGTCAGGAATTCGGGCATTGTCATGTCTCCGGCCTGGTTTCAGGCCACCGTTTTACACGCGGACATCCGCTTCGGCCAGACGAGACCGGCGGGTCCCGGCGACCTACAGTTCGTCCCGGGCAGCGCCGGATATAATACGCTGATTGAGAATGTTGCGTTTTTGTTCTTTTTGTGATAGGTTACGGGTTCCAATTTTACTGGCAGGCCGGATCGCGGTTCGTTCCGGCGTCAGCCGCATGGCCGGCAATGATTGCGAAAACAATTGTATTCCAGAACAGGACAATTCAGCCTGCGAGTGACGGGACCGATGTTAACGGATGTTAATCGATGTATAACGGGAGACTTTTTTTGCGGGGGCGGCTTTCCCGCCACACCCTTCCTCAATCATCTCGTGAGAGGATTCGGCCCCGCCGGAGAGACTGGTTCGGGCGAGGCCCGGGCCGGCGACGGTAACGAAGGAAGCGGCTGAATGCCACGGATGCCAATAAATGCATACAAAAGCCAATAAATGCCAATGATCGCCAAAAAAGCGCGGGTCGCGGCACCGTGAGGCCGCCGCGCATGCCGCACTGCACAATTATTTTAGCCTGCCAGCGGCCCGGAGGTCTTGCCGATATCCGCGCCGGAAGATATCCTTAAACCCATGAGTCGTAACGAATCACTGCCGATTGTGGGTATTCCCACCAACTACGCCATCGAAGACGAGCGTGGCATGCACCGCACCGGCGGGAATTATATCGAAGCTATATTCAGCGCAGCGGAATGCATGGCCGTCTTGTTGCCCGCATTCGGCGACCGCTATGACTTCGACGCGCTGGTCGACCGGCTGGACGGGTTGTTCCTGACCGGCGGTGCGCCGAATGTGGAACCGCACCATTACGGCGGCCCGCCGAGCCGCAAGGGCACCCTGCACGACCCGCGCCGGGATGCAACCGTCCTGCCGCTGGTCCGCAAGGCCATTGATGCCGGACTGCCGTTGTTCGGGGTCTGCCTCGGCATCCAGGAAATCAATGTTGCGCTGGGCGGTACCCTGCACCCCCTCGTCCACGAATTGCCCGGCAAGAACGAACACCGCATGGACCGGACGCTGCCCTCCGGCGAACGTCACGCGCCGCGCCATCCGGTCCATCTGACTAAAGGCGGCTATCTGCAGCAGCTTGCCGATGGCGCCAGCGAGGTCATGGTCAATTCCCTGCATGCGCAGGCGATCGACCGGCCCGCCGCCGGACTGAAGGTTGAGGGCATCAGCGACGACGGCGTGATCGAAGCCGTCAGCATGCCCACGGCAAAGAATTTCATGCTGGGCGTGCAATGGCATCCCGAAGCGCCGGGGCCGCTGCAATGGCCGCTGTCGCAGGCCATGTTCCGGGCCTATGGCGATGCGTGCCGCGCCCGCTGCCGCGCCCGAAACATGGCACAGCCGGGCTTTCGCGCCGCATAATCCGCGCCCACGGCCCGAAACATCCCATTCAGCCGTTTTACGAACCGGCCCGATGGTGTATTGAAATCGCCGGTCCGGGACGAATCGCACCGAATTCCGGCGCGCGGAACCAGCTGAGGAGAAGTACATGAGCAATTTTGCCATTCAGACCTGGGATAACCCGACCCTTCCGGTTGCGGGCAGCGATGCGCTGTTCCCGGTGCGGCGGATTTACTGCGTCGGCCGCAACTATGCCGCCCATGCCCGCGAAATGGGGCACGACCCGGACCGCGAACCGCCGTTTTTCTTCGCCAAGCCGGCGGATGCGCTGGTGCCGAACGGCGGCGACGTCCCGTATCCGGTCGCGACCCGAAACCTGCACCCGGAAATCGAGATGGTTGTCGCGCTGAAAAGCGGCGGCAGGGATATTCCGGTCGGAAAAGCCAACGACTGCATCTACGGTTACGGCGTCGGGCTGGACCTGACCCGCCGGGACATGCAGGGAGTCGCCAAGGACATGGGGCGGCCCTGGGACCTGTCCAAGGGCTTCGACCAGTCCGCGCCGACGACCCGCCTGCATCCGGTCAGCGAGGTCGGCCTGCTGGAAAAAGGCACGATCAGCCTGACCGTGAACGGCGAGCTGCGGCAGAAGGGCGACCTGGCCGACATGATCTGGAACGTCCCGGAAACCATCGCCTTCCTGTCCGGGCTGATCGAGCTGAAATCCGGCGACCTGATCTTCACCGGAACGCCCGACGGCGTGGCGGCGATCGAACGCGGCGACGTGCTGGTCGGCCATGTCGACGGGCTCGACGACCTCACCGTAAAGATCGCCTGACACCAAAGGAATTTGCCGTCATGCGGATCGCGACCTGGAACATCAACTCGGTGCGCCTGCGTATCGAGCGCGTGGCGAAATTCACGGCCGAATTCCGGCCGGATGTCCTGTGCCTGCAGGAAACCAAGGTGCATGACGACCTGTTCCCGGAAAAGAGAATCCGCGAAATGGGATACGATCACGTCGCCTTCGCCGGCATGAAGGGCTACAACGGCGTCGCGATCCTGTCCCGCCTGCCGCTGGAAAACGTGCAGCGCGTGAACCTGTGCGGGAAAAGCGACGCGCGGCATATCTCCGCCGTCCTGCCCGGCGATATCGAGTTGCATAATTTCTACGTTCCCGCCGGCGGTGACATTCCGGACCCTGTCGAAAACGACAAGTTCCGGCACAAGCTGGCTTTCCTGGACGAGATGACCGGCTGGTTTCCGGCAAATCGGGCAACAACGGACAGGATGCTGCTGGTCGGCGACCTGAACATCGCGCCGCTGGAAACCGATGTCTGGTCGCACAGGCAGTTGCTGAAGGTCGTGTCCCACACCCCGGTCGAGGTGGCGAAACTGGGCCTGGTGCAGGGCGCGGTGGACTGGGTCGATGCGGTTCGCTGCATCATTCCGCCGGAAGAAACGCTGTTCAGCTGGTGGAGTTACCGGGCGCGCGACTGGAGCGCGGCGGACAGGGGCCGGCGGCTGGACCATATCTGGGTGACGCCGCCGCTGAAGACATCGGTCACCGGCGCCCAGGTCGCCCGCGAGGCCCGCGGGTGGGAGCAGCCTTCGGACCACGCCCCGGTCATCGTCGATCTGGGCTGAGGCATATCAGGAGCGACTTATGAGCGAAGCCGGCTGCCCTCCCGTTATTGGCGTTATCGGCGGAAGCGGGCTGTATGACATTCCGGGTCTTGAGGATGTCCGCCGCGAGACGATCAGGACGCCGTTCGGCGCGCCGTCGGACGAACTGGTCTTCGGCACGCTGGACGGCCAGCAGATGGTGTTCCTGCCCCGGCACGGACGCGGCCATCCGCATTCGCCCACATCGCTCAACTACCGCGCCAACATCGATGCCCTGAAGCGCGCCGGCGTCACCGAAATCCTGTCGCTCTCGGCGGTCGGATCCCTGCGCGAGGACCTGGCGCCCGGCGCCTTTGTCATCGTCGACCAGTTTATCGACCGCAGTTTCGCCCGGACCAAGTCGTTTTTCGGCGAAGGCTGCGTGGCGCATGTTTCGATGGCCGACCCGGTCTGTTCGCGGCTTGGCGACGCGCTGGAAGCCGCCGCGCGCGAAGCCGGCATCGCGGCGACCCGCGGCGGCACCTATATCGTGATGGAAGGGCCGCAGTTTTCAACCCGCGCCGAATCGAATCTCTACCGGTCCTGGGGCTGCGACGTGATCGGCATGACCAACATGCCCGAAGCCAAGCTCGCCCGCGAGGCGGAGATGTGTTACGCGACCGTCGCCATGGTCACCGATTACGACTGCTGGCACGATACCCATGACGATGTCAGCGTCGAGGCCATCATCAGGGTACTGATCGACAACGCGGACAAGGGCCGGGATCTGGTGCGCGCCGTTGCGCCGAAGCTGTCGGACCGGCGGGAGTCTTGCCATGCCGGCTGCCAGACCTGCCTGGACACCGCGCTCATTACGGCGCCGGAGGCCCGCGACCCGGCGCTTGTCGCGAAACTGGACGCCGTGGCCGGGCGGGTTCTTTGAACCCTACTTGTTTTTTTCCGGTTTCGGTTCCGGCGCCTCGATCGGGCCGCCGGCGTCACGCCAGGCCCCGAAGCCGCCTTCCAGATGGGCGACGGGTTCCAGCCCCATGCGCTGCACCTGCTGGGTCGCCAGGGCGGACCGCAGCGCGCCGGCGCAGAAGAAGATGAACTTCTTCCCCGACCCGAACACATCCCGGTAATAGGGGCTTTCCGGATCGACCCAGAATTCCAGCATCCCGCGCGGCATATGCATGGCGCCGGGGATGCGGCCCTCACGGGCCAGTTCGCGCACATCGCGAATGTCGATGAACACGGTATTTTCGTCGCCGAGCAGCTTTTTCGCCGCTTCGACCGGCACGGTTTCGATTTCCGCGTTTGCTTCCGCGACAAGTTGTTTTGCGCTGATTCTTATCGGCATCCGCCTGCTCCGTAAGGGGCCTGAACTCAGGCCGGTTTCGTGGCGAAGAACGCGTCGGTGCGTCGCGTCCGAGCGCCTGACTGGATCTGCTGTTTTGCGCCTTATACGTTGAACCTGAATAGCATGATGTCGCCATCCTGTACGATATACTCCTTGCCTTCGAGCCGCATTTTTCCGGCCTCCCTGGCGCCCTGTTCGCCGTTCAGCATCACGAAGTCGTCATAGGATATTGTCTCCGCCCGGATGAAGCCTTTCTCGAAGTCGGTATGGATGACCCCGGCGGCCTGCGGCGCGCGGGTTCCCCTGGCGATGGTCCAGGCCCGGCTTTCCTTCGGTCCGGACGTGAAATAGGTGATCAGGTCGAGCAGCCCGTAGCCGGCGCGGATCACCCGAGCCAGTCCGGTTTCGCTCAGCCCGAGCGATTCCAGGTATTCGGCCTTTTCCTCGGCGGAACCGAGTTGCGCCACTTCGGCTTCGATCGCAGCGGACACCAGCACGCAGCTCTGCCCCGTCGCCGCCGCCATGTCCGCGACACGGGCCGACAGGGCGTTGCCTTCGGCGGCGCTTTCCTCGTCGACATTGCAGACATACAGAACCGGCTTCGCGGTGATCAACTGCAGCGCCCGGAACGCCGGCGCTTCGTCATCGCTGACCGGAACCGTCCGGGCGGGCTGTCCGTCCTGCAGCGCCGCCAGCGTCCGCTGCATCAGCGGCAACAGCGATTTCGCTTCCTTGTCGCCCGATCTGGCCCGCTTCTCCATCGGCCCGACACGCTTTTCCAGGCTTTCCAGGTCGGCCAGCATCAGTTCGGTTTCAACGATTTCCGCGTCGCGGATCGGGTCCACACTGTCCTCGACATGCGTGACCCCGCCGTCGTCGAAACAGCGCAGCACATGCACGATGGCCGCGACCTCGCGGATATGCCCCAGAAACTTGTTGCCCAGCCCTTCGCCCTTCGACGCGCCGCGCACGAGGCCGGCAATATCGACGAATTCCAGCCAGGCCGGGATTACCTGTGCGGATTTGCTGATTTTCGCAATCCGGCGCAGCCGTTCATCGGGCACGGAAACGCGCCCGGTGTTCGGTTCGATCGTACAGAACGGGTAATTCGCCGCGTCGGCCTGCGCCGTTTCGGTCAGCGCATTGAACAGTGTCGATTTCCCCACATTGGGCAGGCCGACAATACCGCAGTTGAACCCCATTTTTCTCAGGACTCCCGACCGGAATCCGGCGTAGCCGCGCCTTCCGCCGGTCTTTCAGACTTGGGTCGTGGCGGATTCAGTTTCATGGCGACCTGGCTCATGAAGGCATCGAAGGTACGCTTGCCCAGCCAGGGCGCAGATTCGGCAATACCGTCGAGGACCTTGTCGACCAGAACCGATTCCGTCTTTGCGAAATCGCCCAGGACATAACCATGCACCCGGTCCTTGTCGCCCGGGTGTCCGATACCCACGCGCATGCGGTAATACTCCTTGCCGATATGCGCATCGATGCTGCGCAGCCCGTTATGGCCTGCATGGCCGCCGCCCTTCTTGATCCGGATCTTGCCCGTCGCGAGGTCCAGATCGTCATGGATGACCATGACGTCGTCCGGCGCCAGCTTGAAGAACCGCAAGGCCTCTCCGACGGCACGGCCGGACTCATTCATGAACGTGGTCGGCTTGACGACCAGCACCCTTTCGCCGTCGAGCGATCCTTCGGCGACCAATGACTGGAACCGGGCGCGATAGGGCTGAAATGAATGGCGGCGGACAATTTCATCCACCGCCATGAAGCCTATATTGTGCCTGTTCCTCTCGTATTTCGGGCCGGGATTTCCCAGACCCACGAGCAGCAACATGAGCCTAGTCCTCTTCGGCGTCGGCTTTCTCTTCTGCGTCGTCGTCCTCGTCGCCTTCGTCCTCGGCGTCTTCCTCGGTCTCGACATTTGGCGCCGCGATGGTGGCGATGGTAAAGTCACGGTCGGTAATAGTCGGCTCGACGCCTTCCGGGACCGTAACATGGCTGAAATGAATGCTGTCGCCGATATCGAGCCCGGTGAGGTCGATGTCGAAAGACGCCGGAATCGCATCGACCGCGCATTGCACTTCAATATCGTAGCGGACGACGTTGAGCACGCCGCCACGGCGGAGCCCCGGGCATTCCTCTTCATTCAGGAAGTTACAGGGGACTTCGACCGTTACCTTGGTCGCCGCGGAAACGCGCAGGAAATCGACATGTTGCGGCACATCCGTTACCGGGTGCAGTTGAATATCGCGCGGCAGTACCCGTTCGGTGTCGCCGCCGTCGATCTTGATATCGAAAACCGTGGAAAAGAACGATCCGCGCTCCATGCTCATGCGCAATTCAAGAGGATCGATCGCAATCATTCTGGGGTCTTTCTTGGCGCCATAGACAACGGACGGCACCTTGCCGGCACGACGTACGGCACGGGCGGCCCCCTTACCGGCCCGATCCCGAGGCACGGCCCCGAGGGTAAATATTTCAGCCATTTGAATTCTCCGATTGAACGAACCAGGACGCCTCCTCCAGGGGGGGCGGCGTCACGCGAAGGGCGCTCTACGCGCTGTAGCGCAAAACGTCAACATGAATCACACGAAAAGGCTTGAAACTGAACGGTTCTCGGCAATTCGCAGAATGGCTTCGGCAAGCAACGGTGCGATCGTCAACTGGCGCATATTGGGCGCCGCCATCATCTCTTCCGTCGCCTCGATACTGTCTGTCGTCACCAGGCTTTGCAGCGGCGATGCCGTCACCCGGGCAACCGCGCCGCCGGACAACACCCCGTGTGTGGTATACGCCTCAACCGCCAGTGCGCCCTTCTGCATCAAAGCATCCGCCGCGTTGCACAGCGTCCCGGCCGAATCGACGATGTCATCGACCAGAATACAGCGGCGGCCGGAAATCTCCCCAATGATATTCATCACCTCGGAGTCGCCGGCCTTTTCCCGCCGCTTGTCGATTATCGCCAGGTCGGCGCCGAGGCGGCTTGCGATGGCGCGGGCCCGGACGACACCGCCGACATCGGGCGAGACGATGACCAGTTCGTCGCCATTCTGCGCCCGCGCGGCCTCCATATCCTTCAGGAACACCGGCGCCGCGATCAGATTGTCGGTCGGGATATCGAAAAATCCCTGAATTTGGCCCGCATGCAGATCCATCGTCAGGACCCGGTCGACGCCGGCGGTGGTGATCAGGTTGGCGACGAGCTTTGCCGAGATCGGTGTCCGCGGGCCTGTTTTCCGATCCTGCCTTGCATAGCCGAAATAGGGAATTACCGCCGTAATGCGCTGCGCCGATCCGCGCCGCAACGCATCTATCGTCACCAGCAGTTCCATCAGGTTGTCATTCGCGGGAAAACTGGTGGACTGGACGACGAAGACGTCCTCGCCACGGACGTTTTCCAGTATCTCGACAAAGACTTCCATGTCGGAGAAACGGCGAATTGCCGCCCGCGTCAGCGGTGTGTCGAGATATTGGCCAATAGCTTCGGCCAACGGCCTGTTACTGTTGCCGCTGAGTATCTTCATGCCAGAATCCGGATTGTTGCCTTGCCCAAAGCCGCCGCCAGCCCCTGGGCGACGGGCCTCTCAGGCCAACCCCCCCCCTTTTGGTAGCGCGGCGCTTGTATATCAAGGGCCGTCCGACCTGTAAATGTCTCGCGGACATTACGACAGGGTACAATCATGAATCGTTAACGTGCGAGGATTTCGGCGCGGAATGCCGGG